>NZ_JBEZEH010000127.1:0-20382 GCF_040648775.1 Micromonospora sp. NPDC049089 | reverse complement strand
AAACCCCCCCCACAGGGCGGTTCTGCCCACCCCTGGGGTTCGCGGGGGCCCCGCCCGGCCGCGGGAAAACCCGTCCCCCGCCCGGAGCCGGGCGGGCTCCCCCGGAACCCCAGAAGAGCAACCACAGAAGAGCCGATCAGGCAGCCGGCCAGTCCTGGGAGGCCATACGCGGCGAGACCGCCCCCGGAGGGGCGGCCTCGAGCCAGGAAAGAAAACCGGTCACTGTCGATCGCGCCATGGCGATCTCCACCGGTGCGTGGTGACTGGTACAGCGCAGGATCACCCAGTCGGCCGGCATGGAGAACCGTTCCTGACCTTCGGGCAACCGGCGGCGCTCCACGGCCAGCCCCTTGCGGGAGAGGACCCGCTTGGGCCGGATCGCGAAGCTGAACATCCGGTACCAGCGCAGCTCGTCACCGGCGAACCGGCCGAAGCCGGGCGACCAGCCGCGGCCGTCGAGCATGGTGGAGACCCGGACGCTGAGCCGGATGATGCCGCCGCTGCGGGTGACCAGAGCTCGCCGGACGAAGAGGGTCAGAAGCGCACCGAGGATGACGACAACGCCGATTCCGAAACCTTCGACGATCTCCATCCCCGGTGTGGCTCAGCGGCTCTGCGCGGAGACCGGGGTTGCGCTCTCGGCCAGCACTGTGACACCTTCGGCGCTCACCGAGAGGAAGCCGCCGGCCACCTCGTAGGCGACCTGCTCGCCGCCAGCGAGCTTGATGCGCACCTGGCCGGGCTCGGCGAGTTGGCCGAGTAGCGGCGCGTGCCCCGGCAGGACACCGAGCTCGCCTTCGGTCGTCCGGGCGACGACCATCTCGGCGTCACCGGACCAGACCTTCTCCTCGACGGCGACGAGCTCGACGTGAAGCTGCTGTGCCACGCTGTCTCCTTGCTGCGGCTACGGATTGCCGAAAGTCTAGCCTGACGATGCGGCGCGCCCAACGCGGGTGGGGACAACGCCGACCTGACTACTTGGCCTTGTTGACGAATTCCGGGTGCTCCAGCAGGAACGGGTCGAGTTGCTCGTTGTGCAGGGCGGTGAAGAAGTCCGGCACACCTTCCTGGAACTGCTCGCCCAGGTACTTCTGCCCCTCGAAGACTCCGCCACCGGGCAGCTTGATCATCTCGATGGTGTTCGGGCGGATGTCCTTCAGGGCGAGCCCGAAGTCGACGACGCTGTTGCCTCGACCGTTGAAGATCAACGACTGGCCGGCGGCGCGGAGCACCTTGTCCAGCTTGATCGGGTTGGACACCACGTCGGCGCTGAACGCCTGGCCGACCATCGCCTTGACGAACTGCTGCTGGTGGCGCTGACGACCGTAGTCGGAATCCGGAACGCCGTTCTTCGGGTAGCGCTGCCGGACGTAGTCCAGCGCCTGCCACCCACTCAGGTGCCGGTTGCCCTTCTTGTAGATCGCCTGCGGGCCGACGTAGCCCTCACCACGGGTGTTGCCCGGCCGCGGCTTGCCGTCCGGCTGCTTGTGCTCGGACTTCACGTCGCGCTCGATGTACATGTCGACACCGCCCATGGCGTCGACGATCTTCTGGAAACCGGTGAAGTTGATGATCGCGCCGGCGTCGAAGCGCTTGATGCCGGTGACGTTCTGCACGGTGGTGGCCAGCAACTCGAAGCCCCGTGCCGCGTCGGGGTTGGCCCCCGGCACCCTGCTGCCGAACGACATCGCCGCGTTGATCTTCGTGGTCTCGCCCGGGAACTCGGCCTTCTTGAACGCGGGAATCCGCACGTAGAGATCACGAGGCAGCGAGAACAGGTAGGCCCGGTCCATCGAGGCCGGCACGTGCAGCACCATGATCGAGTCGGCCAGCGGCGCGGCCGTCGGCGTACGCGGGTCGATGCCGACGAGCAGGATGTTGAGCGGCCCCTTGATGTCACTCTTCTTCGCCTGGGCGCCCGCCGCCTGGTCGCCGAAGAGATCGGCCTTGCCGACGGACCCCTCGTAGCGGGCCATCAGCACCTCGGTGCCGACCAGCACGGCGCCGCAGAGCACTGTCAGCACGGTGCCGAACACCGTGCAGAGCCTGGCCCACCGCGGCACACCTCGCCAGAGGGACGCCTTGCGGCCACTCTTGCCGGCCTTACCCACGAGCAGCTCCGTTCGTTACGCCCACGAAGAGGAAGACGGGCGCGTCGTCGAAAGGTTGCAAAGATCAACGCTCGTTCAGGTGAGCGCGGAACGAACCGTAGCTCGGGAGCCGCGGAAGTGACGACCACGAGTAACGGACCGCGACGATGCTAAGACGCGAAGATGAACAAAAGACTGCCCCGGCATTGCCGGGGCAGTCTTTTTGCTACGGGTATCGACGAGGGCTGGTCAGGCCTTCATCAGCTCCTCAGCCTTGCGCTCCAGGTCCTCGAGACCGCCGCACATGAAGAACGCCTGCTCGGGGAAGTGATCGTACTCACCCTCGCTGATCTTGCGGAACGCCTCGATGGTCTCCTTGATCGGGACCGTCGAGCCCGGCACGCCGGTGAACTGCTCCGCCGCGTAGGTGTTCTGCGAGAGGAAGCGCTCGATCCGCCGGGCCCGGGCCACGGTGATCTTGTCTTCCTCGGAGAGCTCCTCGATGCCGAGGATGGCGATGATGTCCTGCAGGTCCTTGTAGCGCTGCAGGATCCGCTTCACCTCGGTGGCGACCTGGAAGTGCTCGGGGCCGACGAACTCCGGGGCGAGGATCCGGGACGAGGACGCCAGCGGGTCCACGGCCGGGTAGATGCCCTTGTCGGAGATCGACCGCTCCAGGTTGGTGGTCGCGTCCAGGTGGGCGAACGTGGTGGCCGGAGCGGGGTCGGTGTAGTCGTCCGCCGGCACGTAGATCGCCTGCATGGAGGTGATGGCCTGGCCCCGGACGGAGGTGATCCGCTCCTGGAGCTCGCCCATCTCGTCCGCCAGGGTCGGCTGGTAACCCACGGCGCTCGGCATACGCCCGAGCAGGGTGGAGACCTCGGAGCCGGCCTGGGTGAAGCGGAAGATGTTGTCGATGAAGAGCAGCACCTCCTGCTTCTTCACGTCGCGGAAGTACTCCGCCATGGTCAGCGCGGAGAGCGCCACCCGCAGCCGGGTGCCCGGCGGCTCGTCCATCTGGCCGTAGACCAGCGCGGTCTTGTCGATGACGCCGGACTCGGTCATCTCGGCGATGAGGTCGTTGCCCTCACGGGTACGCTCACCCACGCCGGCGAAGACCGAGGTACCACCGAAGTTACGGGCAACACGGGTGATCATCTCCTGGATGAGCACCGTCTTGCCCACGCCCGCGCCGCCGAACAGACCGATCTTGCCGCCCTTGACGTACGGGGCGAGCAGGTCGATCACCTTGATGCCGGTCTCCAGCATCTCGGTCTTCGGCTCCAGGTCCGCGAAGGCCGGGGCCTTGCGGTGGATACCCCACCGGTCGTCGGCCTCGAACGTCTCGCCCTCTTTGAGGTTGAGCACCTCGCCGATCGCGTTGAACACGTGGCCCTTGACCGCGTCGCCCACCGGCACACTGATCGGCTCGCCGCGGTCACGCACCTCCGCGCCGCGAACCAGACCGTCGGTCGGCTGCATCGAGATGGCGCGGACCAGGTTGTCACCCAGGTGCTGGGCGACCTCCAGGGTCAGCGTCTTCTCACCGCCGGACAGGCTCACCGTGACGTTCAGGGCGTTGAACAGGGCCGGCATGCCGTCGCGCGGGAACTCGGCGTCGACGACCGGGCCGATGACCCGGACCACGCGACCCGTGGCCGTCTTGGTCTCTACTGGTGCAGTCATCACACTTCACTTCCCGACGCGGCAAGCGCGTTGGCGCCGCCGACGATCTCGCTGATCTCCTGGGTGATCCCGGCCTGACGGGCCGAGTTCATCTCACGCGTGTACTTCTCAATCATGTCTTCGGCGTTGTCGGTGGCGCTCTTCATCGCCCGCCGCCGTGCCGCCGACTCACTCGCCGCCGACTCGAGCAACGCCGCATAGATCCGCGTGTTGATGTACCTCGGCAGGAGCGCGTCGAGCAGCGCCTCCGCCTCGGGCTCGAACTCGTACGCCGGCAGCAGCCCTTCGGAGCGCGGCCGGTCCTCGACCTGCATCGGGCCGATGATCTTCGTGACCGGGTTCTGCGTCATCAGCGAGTGGAACTCGGTGTAGACGATGTGCAACTCGTCGACGCCGAGCACCCCGTCCGCGCCAGCGCCACCGTCGACGTCGTCCGCACCGGCGGTGAACGCCTTGATCAGCGTCTCACCCACGGTACGGGCGTCCTCGAACGACGGCTGCTCGCTGAACCCGGTCCAGTTCGCCTCGATCGGCCGGTCGCGGAACCGGTAGAACCCGACGCCCTTACGCCCGATGACGTAGAGCACCGGCTCCTTGCCGTCCGCCTTGAGCCGCGCGATCAGCGATTCGGCCATCCTGATCGCGTTGGAGCTGTAACCGCCGGCCAGGCCACGGTCGCTGGTGACCAACAGGACGCCCGCCCGCCGCACCCGCTCGCGCGGGGTGAGCAGCGGGTGGTCGATCCGCGCGTTGGACGCCAGCGCCGTGAGCACACCGGTGATGGCCTGGGCGTACGGCAGGGACGCCTGCACCCGGGCCTGGGCCTTGGCGATCCGGCTCGTCGCCACGAGCTCCATCGCCTTGGTGATCTTCTTCATCGACTTCGCCGAGCGGATTCGTTGACGAAGAACGCGAACCTGGGCCGCCATGGGATCAGCTCTCGGCCGGGCGGTCGGTCGCGCTGTCGCGGAAGCGGGTCACCGTCTCGCGGTTCTCGTCGCCCTCAAGCGGGGTGGCCGGCGCGTCGTTGACCTTGCGCTCGTCCTCCTTGTTGAGGAAGACCTGCTTGAACTCCGCGATCGCGGTGTCCAGGGAGCCGGTGATGTCGTCGTTCCACTGGTTGTCGGCGATCGACGCGAGGACACCCTCGTGCTTGTGCCGCAGGTACTGGAGGAACTCCGACTCGAAGCGCCGCACCTCGCCGACCGGGATGTCGTCGAGCTTGCCCTCGACGCCGGACCAGACCGAGACGACCTCTTCCTGCACCGGGAACGGCGAGTAGTTCGACTGCTTGAGCAGCTCCACCAGACGCGAACCACGGTTCAGCTGGTTCTGCGAGGCCTTGTCCAGGTCCGAGGCGAAGGCGGCGAACGCCTCCAGCTCGCGGTACTGGGCCAGGTTGAGCCGCAGCGAACCAGAGACCTTCTTCATCGGCTTCACCTGCGCGGCGCCACCGACCCGGGAGACCGAGGTGCCGACGTTGATCGCCGGACGAACGCCCTGGTTGAACAGGTCGGTCTCCAGGAAGATCTGGCCGTCGGTGATCGAGATGACGTTGGTCGGGATGAAGGCCGAGATGTCGTTGGCCTTCGTCTCGATGATCGGCAGACCGGTCATCGAGCCGCCACCCAGCTCGTCGGAGAGCTTCGCGCAGCGCTCCAGCAGGCGGGAGTGCAGGTAGAAGACGTCACCCGGGTATGCCTCACGGCCCGGCGGGCGACGCAGCAGCAGCGACACGGCCCGGTACGCCTCGGCCTGCTTGCTCAGGTCGTCGAAGACGATCAGAACGTGCTTGCCGCCGTACATCCAGTGCTGCCCGATGGACGAGCCGGTGTACGGGGCGAGGTACTTGAAGCCGGCCGGGTCGGAGGCCGGCGAGGCGACGATGGTGGTGTATTCCAGCGCGCCCGCCTCCTCCAACTGCCCCTTGATCGAGGCGATGGTGGAGGCCTTCTGGCCGATGGCGACGTAGATGCAGCGGACCTGCTTCTTCGGGTCGCCGGTGCGCCAGTTGTCCCGCTGGTTGAGGATGGCGTCCAGCGCGACGGTGGTCTTGCCGGTCTTCCGGTCACCGATGATCAGCTGCCGCTGGCCCCGGCCGATCGGCGTCATCGCGTCGATGGCCTTGATGCCGGTCTGCAGCGGCTCGAACACCGACTGCCGGGCCATCACGTTCGGAGCCTGCAGCTCCAGCTCGCGGTAGCCCTCGTCGGCGATGTCGCCGAGGCCGTCGATCGGCTGGCCGAGGGCGTTGACCACGCGGCCGAGGAAGGCGTCGCCGACCGGGACCGAGAGGACCCGGTCGGTGCGCTTGACCCGCTGGCCCTCCTCGAGCTTGGCGGAGTCACCGAGGACGACGACGCCGATCTCCCGCACGTCGAGGTTCAACGCCACGCCGAGCGTGCCGTCCTCGAACTCCAGGAGCTCGTTGGTCTTGGTCGAGGGCAGGCCCTCGACGTGGGCGATGCCGTCGCCGGTGTCGGCGACGGTGCCGACCTCCTCGCGGGAGACGTCGGACGAGTAAGAGGAGACGTAGCGCTCCAGGGCGCCGCGGATCTCCTCCGTCGAGATGGTCAGCTCGGCCATCCTCTGCTTCCTTAAAATTCAGGGGCCCGGGATACCTAGTACCAACCGGTCCGAATGGCGTCTGTCAATCCGGGCGCTGCGGCGGCGGAGCCGCCCCAACGGTGAGGCGGCGGAACCACCGCATTGCGGGCGGCGAAGCCGTTCAGCGCTTCGCGAGCGCGTTGCGGGTCTCGTTGAGGCGGCGCAGGATGGTGCCGTCGTACAGGTCGGAACCGACCCGGACGCTCACGCCACCGAGAACGGCGGGGTCGACCGTCTGCTTGACGGAGACCTCTCGACCGTATATCGCGGTGAGGCTCGCACCCAGCCGACGCTCGTCCTCGTCACTCAACGGGGCCGCGACCGTCACGTACGCCACCTGCCGGTCACGCCGGTCGGCGGCCAGCTCGACCAGCCGGGTGAGCGCCCCGCTGAAGGAGCGTCCCCCGAACCCGCCGAGCGCCGCCTCGACGAGGCGGACGGTGACCGGGCGGGCCTTGTCGGCGAGCAGCTCGCGGGCCAGGGTGGCCCGCTGCTCGACCGGGGCGACCGGGTCGGCGAGCGCATTGCTCAGCGCCGGCTGCCCGGAGACGACCTGGCCGAAGCGGAACAGCTCGTCCTCGACCTCGCCAAGCTCGCCGGCCTTGTCGGCGCTGGCCAGCAGCGCCTCCACGCCCAGCCGCTCGGTGCCGTCGAGCAGCTCCGACGGTGCCGACCACCGGCCGGCGACCAGCGACACGAGCAGGTCGAGCGCGTCCGCGCCGATCCGCCCGCCCAGCATGTCGCCGAGCAGCGCTCCGCGATCCTCGCCGGAACGGGCCGGCTCGGAGAGCGCCCGGCGCAGCCGCGGCTCACGCCGCAGCAGGGTCGCCACGGAGAGGATGGCGTCAGCGGTGGAGGCCACCGCCGACGGCTCCGCGCCGCGGACGTACGCGTCGAGGCGCTCGGCCGCGACCTTGTACGACTCCCGGCTGGCGGCCTGCATCAGCGGGCCCCCGTGCTCTCGAGACCGCTCAGGAACCGGTCGACGGTGCCCTTACGCCGTGCCTCGTCGGCCAGCGACTCGCCAACGATCTTGCTGGCCAGGTCCACCGCGATGGTGCCGACCTCCGCGCGCAGCTCGCGCACGATGGTGGCCCGCTCGGCGGCGAGCGCGTCCTTGCCCGCCTGGATGACCCGGTCGGACTCTTCCCGCGCCTTGGCGAGGATGTCCTGACGGATGCCCTCGGCGTCGGCCCGCGCGTCGTCACGGATCTTGGCGGCGTCGGTCCGAGCCTCAGCGAGCTGGGCACGGTACTGCTCGAGCAGCTGGTTCGCCTCGGCCTGGGCGGCCTCGGCGCGCTTGATGCCGCCCTCGATCGCGTCGACCCGAGCCTGGAACGTCTGCTCCATGCGCGGGAAGACGAACTTCATCAGCACGAAGCAGAGCACGGCGAAGGCGACCGTGCCGACCACGATCTCCTGCCAGATCGGAATGATCGGGTTGTGGTCTGACTCACCACCCTCGGCGGCGAGGAGGAACAACATGGGTGACCTCCCGGTCGGAAGGGGCGGAATCAGCCGGCCCAGATGAAGCCGAAGGCGATGCCGAACAGCGCGAGCGCCTCGATGACGGCGAAGCCGATCCAGACGTACGGCAGGGTCATGCGCGACGACTCGGGCTGCCGGGCGGTCGACTGGATGTAGGCGGCGAAGACCAGGCCAACGCCGATGCCCGGGCCGATGGCGGCGAGACCGTAGCCGATGGCAGCGGTGCTACCGGTGACCTCGGCGAGAACGCTAGCGTCCATTGGTGTGGTTCCTCCTGGTTATCACGCGTGACTCTCACGCGGGACGACAACGGTTGGTGCGTGGATCAGTGCTCTTCGGCGAGCGCGCCCTGGATGTAGCTCGCGCTCAGCACGGTGAAGACGTATGCCTGCAGGACGATGACCAGCGCCTCGAGGAGGGTCAGCGCCACTGTCATCACCCAGGAGACCACCGAGATCGGCGCCAGCCAGGCGTTGGCGTTGAGCATCGCGAAGCCGCCGAGCGTGAAGACCAGCAGGAGCATGTGGCCGGCGAACATGTTCGCGAAGAGACGGACGGCCAGCGAGAACGGCCGGATGATGAAAGTCGAGAACGCCTCGATCGGGATCAGCAGCGGCAGGATGTACCACGGTGCCGGCGGGATCAGGGCGTGCTTGAAGTATTTGCCGAAGCCGTGGTGCCGGATGCCGATGTAGTTGAACAGCACGTAGCTGATCACAGCGAGGATCGCCGGGAAGGCGATGTGCGAGTTCGGCGAGATCTGGAAGAACGGAATGATCGCGAACGAGTTCGTCAACAGCACGAAGCAGAACAGCGTCGTGAAGTACGGAGCGAACCGCACGCCCTGGTGACCGATCATGTCGACCGAGATGTTGTTGCGCACGAAGCCGTAGATCGACTCGGCGAACCACTGCTTCTTGGTCGGCACCAACTGCGGGTTCCGATAGGTCGCCAGGAAGAAGATGATCAGAACGCCGACCGCGATCCAGATCATCAGCGTGAACTTGGTGAACCACGGGGCGTTCTCCGCGCCCCAGGGCACGATCGCGGGCAGGTAGAAGTCGTCCACACTGGGTGGGAATGCCGCCTGGCCCGCTGCCAGAACGTTCGCCTGTCCGAACACCGTGTCCCTTCCTAAGTAGGCGTGCCGAGCCGACGGACGACGAGGATGATCCCCCCGGTCACGCCGAGCACGACGCCGATCCCGGTGGCGACGCCACCTGTATCGAGCCACTGGTCGACCAGCCAGCCGATGAAACCCCACACGAGCATTCCTCCGATGAGGTAGCTGAGCGCGGTCCAACCCTGACCGGCGCCGGACGGATAATCGTCCGAATCACCGGCGGGACGGGGGGTTTGGTCACCAGCCATGACGGGGCGAACGATATCAGCCGGGAAGACGAGGCTGTGCCTCACCCCCCGCACAACCGTCGTTGTGTGGGCTTCTCGTGGGCGCCGTCGTCTGTGGGCACGCTACTCCCCTTCCGCCCGTCGGAAAATGACCGGAGGCCGACACATTGCGGCGCGTCCGCTGGTTGGGACGACCGCCAGGTCAGCCGTGCGGCCGGCGAGCGTGCACCGTGGTCAGCCACCAGAGGTGCACCGCTGTCCACACTGCCACCCCGGCGACGATGCCAAGGCAAAGAGGGATCAAACCGGGCCAACCAGTCGACGCCACCGCCACCAGCACCGCACCCAACAGGCTGAACTTCAGCACGTACAGGCCCACACCGAGCGGCAGCAGCAACTGCGGGTTGACCTGGTCGGCCCGCGCCAGCACCACCGTGGTGAGGGTGTAGCTGAGCACCGTGACGCCCACGCCGGCCGCCGCGCCGACCGCTGCCGTCACACCGCCGGTCACCCCGCCCACCACAGCGGCGACCACGGCAAGCGCCGCCGACGCGGCCAGCAACACCGGCAGGTGCCGCAGCCGCCACCGCCGGTCGGTGCCCGGCTCGACCATCCCGGGCTCAGCCACGGGGGTACGCCGGGAACGCCGCGACCAGCTCGGCCACCTCGGCACCGAGCCGGGTCAACTCGTCGACCCCGCCCGCAGCACCGGGATCGGTGCGCACCGCACGGGCGATCAGGGTCGCCACCTGACGCAGCTCCCCCTCGCGCATCCCCTGCGTGGTGACGCTCGGTGTGCCCACCCGGATGCCGGAGGCCACCATCGGCGGCTGCGGGTCGTACGGGATGGCGTTCTTGTTCAGGGTGATCGACGCGGCGTCGCAGCGGCGCTCGGCCTCGGTGCCGGTCACCCCCAGCTCCCGCAGGTCGATCAGGGCGAGGTGGGTGTCGGTGCCACCGGACACCGGGCGCATCCCCTCGTCGGCCAGCCCGGCTGCGAGCGCCTGGGCGTTGCTGACCACCTGCCGGGCGTACGTCTGGAACTCCGGCTGGGCGGCCTCGCGCAACGCGACCGCCTTGGCCGCGACCGCGTGCATGAGCGGGCCGCCCTGGGTGAACGGGAAGACCGCCTTGTCGATCCGCTGGGCCAGCGACTCGCGGCACAGGATCATGCCGCCGCGCGGCCCGCGCAGGACCTTGTGGGTGGTGGCGCAGACGACATCGGCGTACGGCACCGGGGACGGGATCGCCCGACCGGCGACCAGGCCGATGAAGTGCGCAGCGTCCACCATCAGGTACGCGCCGACCTCGTCGGCGATCTCCCGGAACCGCGCGAAGTCGATCAGGCGCGGGTACGCGGTGGCCCCACAGATGATCAGCTTGGGTCGGTGCGCCCGCGCCAGGTCCCGTACCTCGTCGTAGTCGATCTGCTCGGTGTCCGGCCGGACCGGGTAGCCGACCGGGTGGAACCACTTGCCGGAGAAGTTCACGCGGCTGCCGTGGGTGAGGTGCCCGCCGTGCGGCAGGTCCATCGCCAGCACCGTGTCCCCCGGCTGCACCAACGCGGCGTACGCGGCCAGGTTGGCGCTCGCCCCGGAGTGCGGCTGGAGGTTCGCGTGCTCGGCCCCGAAGAGTTCCTTGGCCCGGGCGATGCCGATCTCCTCGGCCCGGTCCACCTCGGCACAACCGCCGTAGTAGCGCCGGCCCGGGTAACCCTCGGCGTACTTGTTCGTCAGCGTCGAACCGAGCGCGGCCAGCACCGCCGGCGAGGTCAGGTTCTCGCTGGCGATGAGCTGCAGGCCGCCGCGCAACCGGTCCAACTCGCCGAGGACCACCCCGGCGATCTCCGGGTCGGTGGCCCTGAGCTGCGCGAAATCCGGCCCCCAGAAGGTGCTCGTCTCGGTCTCCACAGCGAACGAGTCTAGGGGGCCGCACACTGGAACCCGTGAGATGCCTCGTCACCGGCGCTACCGGCTACATCGGCGGGCGGCTGACGCCGCTGCTGCTCGCCGACGGGCACACAGTGCGCTGCCTCGCCCGCAAGGCGGTACGGCTACGCGACGTGCCCTGGGCCTCGGCGGCCGAGATCGTCGAAGGAGACCTGAGTCGGCCGGAGACGCTGCCCGCCGCGTTCGCCGACGTGGACGTCGCGTACTTCCTGGTGCACTCGCTGGGCCGGTCCGACTTCGAGGCGGCCGACCGGGCGGCGGCGACCAACTTCGCGGCCGCCGCGCGCGCGGCCGGCGTACGGCGGATCGTCTACCTGGGCGGCCCCGAGCCGGCGTCCGACGCGGAGGTCCCGTCCCCGCACCTGCGGTCCCGTGCCGAGGTCGGCCGGATCCTGCTGGGCAGCGGGGTGCCCACTGCGGTGCTCCGCGCCGCTGTGATCATCGGGTCCGGCTCGGCGTCGTTCGAGATGCTGCGTTACCTGACCGAGCGGCTGCCCGCCATGATCACCCCACGTTGGGTCCGCAACCGGATCCAACCGATAGCGGTCCGCGACGTGCTGCACTACCTGGCCCGCTGCGCCGAACTGCCGCCCGACGTCAACCGGGGCTTCGACGTCGGCGGCCCGGACGTGCTGACCTTCCGCGAGATGATGCAGCGTTACGCCCGGGTGGCCGGGCTGCGCCGGCGGATCATCGTGCCGGTCCGCCCGCTCACCCCGTCCCTCTCCTCGCACTGGGTCGGGCTGATCACCCCGGTGCCGAACAAGATTGCCCGGCCCCTGGTGGAGAGCCTGATCCACGAAGCGGTCGCCCACGAACACGACATCGCCCGCTACATCCCCGACCCGCCCGGCGGGCTGACCGGCTTCGACGAGGCGGTGGCGCTGGCGCTGGCCAAGGTGCGCGACGCCCAGGTGGAGACCCGCTGGTCCACAGCGAGCGGCCCGGACGCGCCCGCCGAGCCACTGCCCACCGACCCGGTGTGGTCCGGTGGCACCGCCTACACCGACGTCCGGGAGCGGACGGTTGACGCACCACCCACCGCGCTCTGGCGGGTCGTCGAGGGCGTCGGTGGCGAACACGGCTGGTACTCGTTCCCCCTCGCCTGGTCGATCCGCGGCTGGCTGGACCGGCTGGTCGGCGGGGTCGGGCTGCGGCGAGGTCGACGCGACCCGCACCGCCTCCAGGTCGGCGAGGCGCTGGACTTCTGGCGAGTCGAGGAGATCATCCCGGGCGAGCTGCTGCGCCTACGCGCCGAAATGCGCCTGCCCGGCCGGGCCTGGCTGGAGATGCGGGTCCTTCCGGCCGACGACGGCCGCAGCCGCTACCAGCAACGCGCCGTCTTCCTGCCGCGCGGCCTGCCGGGGCACGCCTACTGGAAGTCGGTGGCCCCGTTCCACGCGGTGGTCTTCGGCGGAATGGCCCGCAACATAGCCCGCAACGCCGAACAACCCCGCTAACCACCCCGCGCCTCCCGCGCCTCCCCTGTCTCCCTTGCCTCCCCGCGCGGCGGCATCGCTCACGTCGCCCGCGCCGCCGCACCCCGCCCCGCCCCACTCCCGCCAGCCCCACTCCGCGATCTTGCACTTTGTGTTGTCGATTTGAGAGCTAATGCGCCCTTTGTCGCGACAGAAACTGCAAGATCGCGGGAGTGAGGCGGGGTGCGTCTCGCGCTACCCCGCGTCGCGCGTCACCCGCGTCGATCATGGAGTTGTGGTGCGCCACAAAAAGGGCGCTTGTGGATTCAATGCCCACCACAAGTCCATGATCGACCGGGCTGGGGCGGGGCTCGGGGTGGGGTGGGGTTAGTTGCCGGCTTGGGGTTGGGTTTGGAAGGCGGCGCGTTCGCTCGGCGGAACGAAATCGCGGACCGGTTGGTCGCGCAGGGCGAAGGCGAGCACCTCGCCGACCGCGTTCACCATCTGGGCCTGCACCGCCTGACCGACCGCGTCCCGGGGATCGTCCGGGTTCGCGGCCATCGAGGCGACCGCGAGTTGCGGCGTGAACGCCACCACCGTCTCCGTCTCGTACCGCTCGGAGCTGCCGGTCTTGCCCGCCACCGGGCGGCCGAGCTTCGCCCGCAGCCCGGGTGCGGTGGCGCCGTCGCAGCGCCCGTACATCGACTGGTCGCCGACCGGGCAGCGGGCCGCGTCGGTGGCCGCCCGTGCCACGTCGGGGTCGAGCACCTGTCGGCAGTCCGGCTTGGCGGCGTCGACCGGTCGGCCGCCCGAGTCGGTGATCGACACCACCGGCAGGGGCGCGCACCAGGTCCCTTCGGCTGCCACTGTGGCGTACGCGCTGGCCAGGTCCAACGGGGTGGTCGCGGCCACGCCCAGGGTGAACGGACCCCAGTCCTTCGCGCCGTAGCGGGCCAGCTTGGCGTCGGACTCGGCCCGCAGCACGATGCCGAGCCGCTCGGCCATCTCCACCACCCGGTCGGCGCCAACCTTTTCCGTGAGCCAGGCGAAGTACGTGTTCACCGAGCGGCCGAACGCGCTCCACATGGTGCGGGGGCCGTCCATCGACGACGGGCTGGCGTTCGCCGGACACCAGCGTCCGTCGCAGCTCGCTGCCCCGGTCACCGGGAAGCGGGTGAGCAACTGGGTCGGCGCCACGAAGTCGGTCGACAGCGGCAGGCCGGACTCCAGCGCGGCGAGCAGGGTGAAGAGCTTGAACGTCGAGCCGCCCTGGTACCCCTCGATCGCGCCGCCGCCGGCGACCAACTGGTTGACGGTGTTCGGTCGGTTCTTCTGCCCGACCGGGTTGTCCGCCACACTGTAGGAGCGGTTCACCGACATGGCCAGCACCCGCCCGGTGCCTGGTTGCACCACCGCGGTGGGCACCGCCTCGGCCCTGGTCGGCGCGTAGATCTTCAGCACCTGCTCGGTGGTGGCCCGCTGCACCCCCGGGTCCAGCGACGACACGATCGAGAAACCGCCCCGGCGCAGCGTGCGCTGCCGTTCGTCGGCGGTCGCCCCGAACGCGGACTGGCTGCTCCACCAGCGGGTGAACCAGTCGCAGAAGAAGCCCCAGTCGCGGTGCGCGTCGGGCACACCCGTGCAGTCGTTCGGGGTCTCGCTGGGCAGCAGTTGCAGCGGTTCGGCTCGGGCCGCCGCCGCCGCGTCCGCCGGCACCTGCCCCGTCTCCACGAGCCGCTCCAACACGTACGACCGTCGGGCCACCGCACTGTCGGCGTCGCCGTTGATCGGGTCGTCGCTGTCCGGCGAGCGCACCAGACCGGCGAGCAGTGCCGCCTGGGCCAGGGTCAGTTCGGCCGGGGAGCGGGAGAAGTACCGCTTGCTGGCCGCCGCGATGCCGTATGCCCCGGCACCGAAGTAGGCGATGTTGAGGTAACGGGTCAGGATCTCGTCCTTGTCGAGTTCGCGCTCCAACGCGAGCGCGTACCGCATCTCCTGGAGCTTGCGGACGGTGGTGAGCTCGGTGGCGGCGTCCCGCTGCGCCTCGGTCAGCCGAGGGTCGTTGCTGAGCACGTTGCGGACGTACTGCATGGTCAGCGTGGAGGCGCCCTGCCGGGTCTGGCCGTCGCGCTTGTTGACTGTGAACGCGCGCACGACGCCCCGCAGGTCGACCCCGCTGTGCTGGTAGAACCGGACGTCCTCGGCGGCCACGATCGCCCGGCGCATGACCGGAGCCACCTCGTGCAGCGGCACGTCCACCCGGTCCTCCTGGTAGAAGGAGGTGATCAGGGTGGTGCCGTCGTTGGCGTACAGGTTGGAGCGCTGCGCGGTGGGCGGCGTCCGGAGTGTGTTCGGCAGCTCCGAGTACGGCGTCGACAGGGCGCTGAAGCCGATCCCGAAGACCAGGGCCGCGGGCAGTGCGGCGGCGGCCAGCACCAACCCGGCCAGCACTCCGGCGATCACCACGGTCAGCAGTTTGTCGAGTTGGGCCCGGATCATCAGCTCTCCCCGCAGGAGCCGGTCACGCTAGGACCCGTTCAGAATGACCCGGAACGCCCCTTTGGCCCTGGGTTTTCCCCAAACCCGGAGGAAACTCGCACCACGCTCAGGGCAGCAGCGCGCCGGCCAGCGGGTGGACCGTCTCCTCGATCTCGTCGGCGACCCGGCTGAAGCACTGGTCGCCACGACCCCACGGGTCATCCAGATCATCGGTGGTCAGCGCCGAGGCGCCGAGCCGCGCGTCGTGCGCCGCCGCCACCAGGGCCATCCCCCGGGCGTACACGGCCTCCGGGGTGGCGTCACCAGGCGGCAGCGCGGCGGTGTCCACGGCGGCCAGCAGCCGGCCGAACTCGCCCAGCACGAACGTGCGGGCCGCCGCGTCCGGACGAAGCGCTACCACGTACTCCTGCTGGTCGGCGGTGGCGGTCAGGACCAGGTCGGCGGCGTCGATGTGGTCCGAGCGCAGCTTGCGCGCGGCGAACCCCGCCACGTCCCCACCACGGCCGGTGACCTGCCGTGCCGCCGGCGGGTTCATCTCCTCACCCGCGTGCCAGCCACCCGTGCCAGCGCTGTGGCTGTGCACCAGCTCCTCGGCCTGGGCCGGGTCCTGCGAACGCCGGGTCAGCCGCTCCCGCACCGCCAGGGCCAGCAGCCGCTCCGCCATCGGCGAGCGGCAGATGTTGCCCATGCAGACGTGCAGAACAGTGAACGGGGGCACTCAGACCGCCCGACCGTCGACGAGATCCGGAACCACGTCGCGCAACTTCTCCAATGGGATCGCCCCGGCCCGCAGCAGCTGCGGCACCTCACCGGTCAGATCGACGATCGTGCTGGGCACCGGATCCGGGCAGGGGCCGGCCTCCAGGTAGGCCCGCACCGAGTAGCTGAGCTGGTCACGTGCCTCGTCGGCGGTGACCGCGGCCGGCTGGCCGGTCTTGTTGGCCGACGAGACCGCCATCGGGCCGGTCTCGCGCAGCACCTCCAACGCCACCGGGTGCAGCGGCATCCGCACCGCCACCGTGCCGGTCTTGTCGCCCAGGTCCCACTGCAGGCTCGGCGAGTGCTCGACCACGATCGTCAGGGCACCCGGCCAGAACGCCTCCACGAGGTCCCGGGCGGCCGTGGGCAGCGAGAAGACCAACCCGTCCAGGGTGTGCCGCGAGCCGATCAGCACCGGCGGCGGCATCTGCCGACCCCGGCCCTTGGCATCGAGCAGCGCCTTGACCGCGTACGGGGTGAACGCGTCCGCGCCGATCCCGTACACGGTGTCCGTCGGGAGAACGACCAGCTCGCCGTTCTTGACCGCCTCGATCGCCGCGGCGATGCCGCGGTCCCGATCGGCGGGCGATCGGCAGTCGTAGAGCATCACGAGGAGTCAGTCTGCCACGCCGCCCCGATCGGGGCGTGCTGGCCGTCCGCCCGTCGGGACGCGGTCGCGTAGCGGGGACGCCCGGTGAGGTCCAGATGCTCCGCGACAGCGGTGAAGCCGCCGTCCTGGGCGAGCAGCTCGGGCACAGCCGCGCCGTGGGTGTCGTCGTGCTCGACGCCGAACGCACCCCCCGGGCGCAACAGCGCCGCCGCCCGGGCGACGACCGGCCGGATCACCACCAGACCGTCCGCGCCGCCGAAGACCGCCTCCGCCGGGTCGTGCCCGGCCACCTCCGGCGGGACCACCACGTCGTCCGGCACGTACGGCGGGTTGCAGAGCAGCACGTCCACCCGGCCCACCAGCTCGGCCAGCAGGTCCGGCGCTGTCACATCCGCCTCGACCACCTCGATCGGCCGGTCCCCCGCCGCGGCGCGCTCCGCCGCGTTGCGCCGCAGCCACACCAGCGCCCCCGCGGACCGCTCCACAGCGATCACCCGCGCTCCCGGCAGCTCCTGAGCCACCGCGAGGGCGATCGCGCCCGAACCGCTGCACAGGTCCACCACCACCGGGTCGGGCCGCCCCTGGGCCTGCTCGACGCCCCAGCCGGCCAACAGCTCGGTCTCCGGGCGGGGCACGAAGACACCCGGGCCGACCGACAGCTCCAGGTGCCGGAACCCGGCCCGCCCGGTCAGGTGCTGCAACGGCTCACGCGCGGCGCGGCGGCGCGTCAACTCGTCGAGCCGCACCACCTGGTCGTCGCTCAGGTCGTCGGCGATGGCCAACCGACCCCGGGGAACCCCGAGCACGTACGCCGCCAGCAACTCGGCCTCCACCCGGGCGGAGCCGACCCCGGCGGCGGCGAGGGCGCGGGCCGCTCGGGCCACCGCGGCGGACGGCCGGATGGGACCTGTCCCTTCGGGGGGGTGTTGCGGCAAAGTACTCACGACATAATCATGAAGCGTCGCGGGCGACGTGACGAACAGGTGCGCCCAGGCGCGCACGACAGGGGGTTGACGGGTGGGCTGGCTCGACCGGGTCGATGACCAGGTTGACGCCCTGACGCACGCCCGGGCGTTGCAGGAGGCCAGCCGCTCCGCGGAGGCGTACGTCCTGCTGGAGCGTGTGATCCGCACCACCGACGGCCCGGCGGCGCGAGCGGACGCCATGGTGCAGCGACTCTCCGCGCTGATCAATCTCGGTCGGACGGCGGAGTTCACCCGGGCCATCGAAGAGGCGTCGGCGGCGGTCCGCGACCTCGCCGAGCCCTATCTGCACGGTCACCTCAACGCCCTTGCCGCGCTCGCCGCGCACCACCAGGGCGCACTGGACCGCTGCGTCATGCACCTCGTCCGGGCGGCCCGGGCTCTGGGCGCCGTCGCCGACCCGGACCGGGACACCGCCTGGGGCTGGCACGACCTGGCCATGGCCTACAGCTACCTCAGCTTCCACGGGTACGCCCTGGGGGCCATCGAGCGGGCCCGACAGCTCGGGCTGACCGCCGGGATCCCGGAGGAGACGTTCGCCGCGCCGGGCATCCGACTGCGCAACGCGGTGGCCCTCGACCACAACGGCGACAGCGACGGTTGCCTGCGGGTGCTCCGGGACGTGGCCGCCGACCTGACCCGCTTCGTCCGCGCCGGGCGGGCGGCCCAGCTACGCCCGAGCAGCCTCGCCGCGTACGGCTACGCGGCGGCTCGACAGGCCGCGCTCGGCGATCAGGTGGCGACCGAAGGCCCCGAGCCGGCCCGGTTGATGACCCACGGCGGGGACAGCGCCCGCGCCCGCGACCTGCGTCAGCTCGGGCAGGTGTGCCTCGCCGTCGCCGACGGTCGGCCGATCGAGGCGGTCGCCCGACTGGACACCGTCCAGGTCTCCAACGAGACGCTCGGGGCGGCCGAGCCGGCCCGGCTGCGCAGCATCGCGTTGACCCGTGCCGGGGACCACCTGGCGGCGCACCGGGCCGACCGGCTGGCGTTCCGGCTCGCCGCGCAGCGCAACGACCGGCTGCGCGACGTCTACATCGACGGCATCGCCGCCCGCATCGACCACGAGGAGATGCGCCGTGAGGCGGCACGCTTCGAGGGCGAGGCGTTGACCGACCCGCTCACCGGGCTGCCCAACCGCCGCCGGTTGGAGCGCTACATCACGGCAGTGGTCACCCGCGGCGATCGAGTGGTGATCGGCGTCTGCGACCTGGACGGGTTCAAGGCGGTCAACACCCGGCACGGGCACCACTCGGGCGACCTGGTGCTGCAACGCATCGCCGGCGTGATCAACCGGGTGATGCGCCGGGACGACTTCGTGGCCCGCTACGGCGGTGACGAATTCGTGGTGGTGCTGCCGGACACCGGCATGATCGAGGCCGCCGAGGTGGCCCGCCGGATCGAGGCGGCGGTCCGCCTGGAGGACTGGGAGTCGTTGGTCCCGGGCACCCCGGTCGGGGTCAGCATCGGCTTCGCCGAGGTCTCCGGTGGCAGCGGGCTGCGCGACGCGCTCAGCGTCGCGTTCGAGCAGGCCGACCGCGAGATGCTCCGCGCCAAGACCCGCCCGCGCGCAAGCTGATCACCCCTCGCAGGGTCGATCATGGAGTTGTGGTGCCCCACAAAAGGCCCACGACGCCACAATCAACCCACCACAAGTCCATGATCGACCCGGACGGCGAGGGGCCGAGGTCGGGTCAGCGGCGGGTCAGCTCGGTGTCGCCGGCCAGCCGGGCGGCCCGGTCGGCCTCGGTGAGGGCGTCCAGCACCCCGTCCAGCTCGCCGCCGAGCGCCAGATCCAGGTTGTACGCGGTGTAGCCGATCCGGTGATCGGTGATCCGGTTCTGCGGGAAGTTGTAGGTGCGGATCCGCTCCGAGCGGTCCACGGTGCGCACCTGGGCCTTGCGCGCGTCCGAGGCGGCGGCGTCGGCCTGCTCCTGGGCGGCGGCGAGCAGCCGGGCCCGCAGGATCCGCATCGCCTGCTCCCGGTTCTGCAACTGGGACTTCTCGTTCTGGCAGGAGACGACGATGCCGGTCGGCAGGTGAGTGATCCGCACCGCCGAGTCGGTGGTGTTCACCGACTGGCCACCCGGGCCGGACGAGCGGAACACGTCGATGCGCAGCTCGTTCTGGTCGATCGTGACGTCGACGTCCTCGGCCTCCGGAAGCACCAGCACCCCGGCGGCGCTGGTGTGGATCCGGCCCTGCGACTCCGTCACCGGGACACGCTGCACCCGGTGCACGCCGCCCTCCCACTTGAGCCGCGACCAGACACCGTTGCCACCGTCCGGCACACCCTTGGTCTTGATCGCCAGGGAGACGTCCTTGACCCCGCCGAGGTCGGAATCCTGTGCGTCGATCACCTCGGTGACCCAGCCGTGCCGCTCGGCGTACCGGGTGTACATCCGCAGCAGGTCACCGGCGAACAGCGCTGACTCCTCGCCACCCTCACCGGCCTTGATCTCGACGATCACGTCCTTGGCGTCGTGCGGGTCGCGCGGAATGAGCAGCTCGGCGAGCCGTTCCTCCAACACCGGCAGGGACCCGGCGATGGCGTCCGCCTCAGCCGCGAAGGACGGGTCCTCGGCGGCCAGCTCGCGAGCCGCGGCCAGATCGGCGCGGGCCTGCTCCAACTCGTCGGCGGCCTTGTGCAGCGGCACCAGCTCGGCGTACCGGCGGCCGACCCTGCGCGCGGTGGCCTGGTCGGCGTGGATGGCCGGATCGGCCAACCGCTTCTCCAGCTCCGCGTACTCGTCGAG
The DNA here is from genome assembly GCF_040648775.1 of Micromonospora sp. NPDC049089. Classification (NCBI taxonomy): domain Bacteria; kingdom Bacillati; phylum Actinomycetota; class Actinomycetes; order Micromonosporales; family Micromonosporaceae; genus Micromonospora; species Micromonospora sp. NPDC049089. The sequence continues at coordinate 187 of NZ_JBEZEH010000127.1, read as the reverse complement.
AAGGCCGGCCAGACGCTCGCTGCTCATGCTGCGGATGCTCCTTCGACGGTGCGCGACGACCGGGCCGGGGCCGGGAGGCCAGCGGCCGGGCGGACCGGTCGGCTCGTCGGCCAGCAACAGCGCCGGCTCGTTGACGAGCGCCCGGGCTATCGCCACCCGCTGCCGCTCCCCGCCGGAGAGCTGCTGC
>NZ_JBEZEH010000126.1:0-20399 GCF_040648775.1 Micromonospora sp. NPDC049089 | reverse complement strand
GTGCCAACGACGGCCGGGCGGTCAGCGTGTCACTGGTGACGTACGCCAGATCCATCACCGGGTCGGTGAACGTGATCGAGATCGGCAGGGTGACCGGGATTCCGTCCGGCAACGGCAGGTCCGGGGTCAAGGTGAGCTTGATGCCGAGCAGCTTGCCGACGAACCGGGTGGAGTAGAAGGCCACGTCACCGCGGACGGTCAGCCGGTCGGTCTTGTATCGCTGGGTGCGCCCGTCGGGGCCGTCGGCGACCAGCAGGAAGTCGTCGGTCACCGCCTCCCGCATGCTGAACTTCAGCACCTTGAGGCTGCCCTTCTCGGTCCGCAGTTCGGTGGTCCCGTCGAACCGCAGCCCGGTCATGGTGACCTTGGAGCCGGTGAGCTTGGACGGCATCTGGCCCACCATTGGCAGATTCGGGTCGGCCGCGATGCGGGGCAGCGGCTTGCCCGGCTCCGCTTTGTCTGGCTTGTCGGGTGTCGTGGCCCCGGGCTTTTCTGACCCGCCCGGGTTCGGTGACGGGCAGGCCGTGGACCCGGGACGGTCCGTCGGCCTGACTGTCGGCTTCGCCGACGGGCTGGCGGTCGGGGTAGCCGACGGCGTCGCGGTCTTCTCGTTGCGTCCACCGGTGAGCAGGTCCCCGATCTCGTCCAGGATGTCGGTGATGATGTTGCCGTCCCGCTCCGGGCTGGCGCTCGGTGTCGGGGTCGGCGTCCTGGTGATGGGAGTGGTGGCGCTGGGCGACGGCGCGCCGGACCGGGACGGGGTCGGGCAGGCGGTCGCGGCGGGTCGGGTCGGTGCGGCCTGCACCGCTCTGGGCTGGGTGGCCAGGCCGGTCGCGGCGAGGCCCAGCACCAGCAGTGCGACTCCGAACACCCGAGGATCAGCAGAACGTCCCGGCCACTCGGGGGGTGCGCCCGCGTCGGTCGCGTCGCCCGCCGGGCGGTCCACCGGTTCGCCGGCCGCGTCGGCCTGCACGAGTCCGATCCGCTCCGTGTCGAGCCGTTCGACTCTGCGCTGCTCGGCGTGGGGCTGATCCGCGTCCGCCTGATCCGTGCCGTGCTGATCCGCCTCCGCCTGATCCGCATCGACCCGTTCGGCGACGGGCAGTTCGGTGTCGGACAGTTCAGCAACGGTTGGCGCGGGTCGGATCGGGGTCCAGGCGAAGGCGAGCGCGCTGCCGACGATGCCGAGCAGCAGACCGACGAAGAAGCCGCCGAGGTTGAGTCCGATCAGCGAGTAGACCGATGTGACCGCCGCGACGACCGAGTAGAACAGCCGCTGCGCCGGGCTCAACCAGAGCAGCAGGGCGCAGGTCACCAGGATGACCGGGATCAGGAGCGAGAGCAGACCGGTGGCTCCGCTGTGGAAGCTCAGGCCGTTGATCGTCATCCGGGTGGAGGCGAACATCGCCACCCCAGCCAGGGCGATGAAGAGACCACCCCAGAACGGTCGGCTCCGCTGCCAGCGGCGGAAGGTATGCCACGCCTGGGCCGCACCGCCGGGCCGGGCGTGGGACGCGTTCGCGGTTGTCACGTACTCCTCCTGGCGGAGCGGGACGGGGACAGGGCCGGGGCCCGCGGTGGTCGGCCAGCGCGGACCCAGTCACCTCAGAAGCACTCCTTGCCCTTGGCGTCATCGCCCACGTTGACCTTCAACCGGAGGCCGACCAGGTTGAAGGTGGCCGCCGTGGTGTAGCGGGACACCTGCTGCAGGTTCGTGATGGTGACGTGGTCGGAATTCTGGCCGAACGAACCCTTCTGCGCCGTCGCGTTCAGGTCCGTCGCGTCCCGGCCAATCTTGATGTTGGTGAACGTCGCGTTGCCGTCGAGCGAGTCCATGGCGATCAGCAGGTCCTTGGCCCGGGCAGGCTCCTTGCCCTCACCGGCGTTGATGGTGAGCACCACCGGCAGGCCGGGCAGGTCGGAGCGGACGGACTGGCAGAGGTTGTAGAGCTCTGCGCTGCTGATCTCGGCGACGGCGATCGGGTGGGTCTTGCCGTTCTCACCCTTCTCGCGGACGACGCCGCCGTACTGCTTGAAGCCGTCGCCCTCGAGACGGGCCGCGCCGATCTTGAACGTCTGTCCGGACACGGTGACGTCGGACGCGATGGCGCCGGTCGACATGCCGAACAGGATGGCGCCGACGGCGGCGGTGGCGGGGACCGCCATGGCGGCGAACCGCCGCCACCGGGTACGACCCTGATCCTCAAACCGATCCTGCACGGGTTCCTCCTCAGGTGGCCGGTCCCGGACTGGCGGCCTCGCACCGGGCCCGTCATGTGTTACCGGCGGGTAACGATCGAGCCTGATCGTGCACCCGTTGCGGCGCGGCTCACAACCCCCTGGCCATCCGGCGGTAACACGAGGGCGACCCAACAGCAGCTCGACGTCACGAATCGTGGAATTACCCGTGTGGATAGAAGCCTCTCCGTATGGCAAATACGGCAAAACCCTGCTCCCCGACAGCGGAGAGTGGCAGCGCATCGACGAATTACAATTCAATAACGGATGTAAAGTACGCAGGTCGCGGAGAGCCGTTCGGCTCGTCCTCTCGTCCGAACATCCAGGCGATCCCGGAGACAGCAGGACCCCACCGAACGGCCCAAGGTCCTAGGGTTTCGGCGTGCATCTGAACGACGTGCGACGCCACTGGACCAAGCTCGGAGCTGAAGATCCACTCTGGGCCGTACTCGTTGAGCCCGGCAAACGCGGCGGACGGTGGGACGTCGGGGAGTTCCTGGCCACCGGCCGCACCGACGTCGAGGAGACGACCGGCCAACTTCGCCAACTCGGTCTGCCCACCCGCTGGGAGCGGGTGCTCGACTTCGGCTGCGGCGTCGGGCGACTGTCGCAGGCACTCGCCCCACACGCGGACGAGGTCGTCGGTGTGGACATCGCTCCGACCATGCTGGAGGCCGCCCGGCGACTGAACAGCGCCGAGAACATCCGGTTCGTCCTCAACGACGCACCGGACCTGAGCCAGTTTCCCGATGGTCACTTCGACCTGATCTACAGCGCCCTGGTGTTGCAACATCTGCCGCGCCCCGCGATCGATCACTATTTGGCCGAGTTCCTGCGCGTGTTGCGGCCAGGCGGCACCGCCGTCGTCGGGTTGCCGACCGAGCGGGGGCGTACGGCCAGGGGCATCGTCTGGCATCTGGCGCCGTCCCGCCTGATCAGCTGGGCACAGTGCCACCTGCTCAACTATCCGGCGCCGATGAAGATGACGGTCGTCCCGCACACCGACATGGTGCGACTCATGGCCGCACACGGCGGGGACATCGTCGGGCAGTGGCGCGATCTGCTGTACAGCGAGGACTGGGTCTGCACGCGGTACGCCGTGCGCCGCGCAGGGCATTAGAGGCAGGTGCCGCTCCACGACTGAGGGGTGGACCGCATCGCGGCCCACCCCCCGGTCGTGCTTCCTGTCGTACCCGTCAGCGCTGCTCCACCTCGCCGTGCGCCGCGCGCTGGGTCGGCACCGTCGGGTCCTCGGACTTCCAGTTCGTCGACGCCGGCGGGATCTCGTCGGTCAGTGGACCGCCTGCGGGCTCGGTCCTGGGCTGCTCGGCGGTCTCCGCGTCGCGTACCGGTTCCTGGTCCACCCGGGTCCGAGTCGGGTCGGTGCCGGGTGCCACAGCCGGGTCGGCGCGGTGCCGGGCAGCACCGTCGTTGGTCCGCGTCACCAGCCATACGCCGACGACGAGGGCGATCAGACCAAGGACGCCGGCGGCGATCGGGCCCCAGAAACTGATCAGGCCGATCTTGAAGCGGTTGTCCTTGACCGTGTCGACACTGCGAGTGACAGTGTCGTCGTTGTAGTTGAAGTCCGCGTCCAACAGCACCGTGGCGGTGCCGGTGTCGGGGCGCAACTCCTTGTTCTGCTGTTCCCGGACGTTCACGTAGGAGCCGGTCACCGGGTCGATCCAGAGCGTACGGGTGTTGCTGTAGACGATCTGACCGCTGGTGGCGCCGGGGGCGAACCTGCCGAGCAGCGGCTTGAGGCTCGCCTCCGGGGTGTTCAACACCTCGTTCTCGATTCGCTGCTCGAAGCGGTACGCCTCGATGCCCTTGATCTTTTCCGTGCCGACGAACTTGGCCGGGACGGCCCGCTTCAGGTCACGGTCGAAAACCTGGTAGGCCCGCTTGTCGGTGCCGAACGGGAACTTGTAGATCTGGCCGGAGTAACTCACGTTGCCGACCGGAGTCTGCTCCGCGCCGCTCTCGTTGAGCCACTGCTCCTTCCACGGGGCGGCCGCGCCGGAGATCCGGTCGAGGGCCAGCTCGGTGCTGTACTGGCTGACCACATCCGAGGTGTCGGAACGCCTGACCGTCTGGTAGACGTCCCAGATCACCGCGTCGCCCTTGAGTTCCTCGGGTAGCCGGTCCCTCGTGTCGTCCGGCTGAGGAATGACCTCGACGCTGGAGACGAGGTCACCTTGCAGGACCTCGATGCTCACCGACTCGCCGACACGAGTGATCTTCAGGAACTTGGCGTTCTTCGCCTCCGCGACGGACGTCGTTGGTTCAAGATCATAAGGGAGCTTGGTCACGGAGGGGGCCACGTAGAACGGCAGCCCAGCCGCGAAGACCAGCAACAAAACACCGAGCCCGAAGAGCGCGGCGCCCACGCGAAGCTTCACTCATCCTCCTGTAGCCTGCCGCCCTACGACCTGTTGTCCGGGGCACCCGATCCTTAACATGGCGGGAGGTTACTCCCCGGTCACCTTCAAAGCGACCCCCTGGATGTCCAGATGTCCACAGCCGCCGCGCCAACAGTTCCGCAGACTTCGGTAACCGACCGACTCCCCGCCCTCGACGCGCTGCGAGCAATTGGCGCTGTGGCGGTCGTCGGTCACCACGTCGGGTTTCAGACCGCCGCCACCATGAACACCACGTGGGGCGGATGGCTGGCCCGGCTCGACGTCGGCGTTGCCATCTTCTTCGTGCTCTCCGGATTCCTGCTGTTCCGACCGTGGGCACTGAGCGCCGCAACGGGACAGGCCCGACCGCGCGCCGGGCGGTACCTCTGGCGGCGGGCCCTACGAATCCTGCCGGCCTACTGGCTGGCGGTGCTGGTCTGCCTGATCGTCCTGCCGCAGAATCAGCCGGCGTCCGCTGGTGACTGGATTCGCCACCTCACCTTCACCCAGATCTACGGGCCGGGCCAGTTGCGCTCCGGGCTCACCCAGACCTGGAGCCTCGCCACCGAGGTCGCGTTCTATCTGATCCTGCCGCTGGTAGCCGTGCTCGCTGTTGGTCGGTCATGGCGTCCCGTCCGAACCGTCGTGATCGTCTGCGGGGGTTTGTTGATTACTGCGGGATGGCTCGCCCTCTTGGGGTTCGGCTGGCTCAGCAACGGCCTGCACACCATGTGGCTCCCCTCGTACGCCGCCTGGTTCGGCGCAGGGATGGCCCTGGCGGCGGCGCACGTCGCCCTGCGCACCGGGACCGCGCCCGTCGCCTTCCGCGTACTGGACGACCTCGCCTCCGCACCGATTGCCTGCTGGGCAGCGGCGGTCGGCCTGATGGCGATCGCGACGACGCCCATCGCCGGCCCCCGCGACCTCGCCGGCCCGACAGCCTCCGAGTTCGCCGTCAAGCTGGCCCTCTACCTCGCGATCGCGACACTGATCCTGATCCCGGTGGCCTTCGGTGGGCGGACGCGGGTCAAGGAGGTCTTCGGCGCCGAGTCCGCCCGATGGCTCGGCACCGTCTCGTACGGACTGTTCCTCTGGCACCCGCTGGTCATCGAATTGATCTACCTGATCGACGACCGACCGCTCTTCACCGGCGGGCTGTTCAACACCTTCGCGCTCACCATGGTCTTCGGTCTGGTGTACGCCACCGTCAGCTACTACGGCGTCGAGCGGCCCCTGCAGGTGCTCGGATCGCAGCGTCGAAAGCGACCGGCCAGGCGCGGGCAGGCGTCCGGCACACCCGCCGTCGACGTGGCCGCACCGGCAGTCGCGGCGCCGACGGTCACGCCGGCACCCACGGTCAACGCGTAGCGCCAGTCGATCAGCGCTGCCCCATAGGGGCATTGCCGGCCGGCATCCCAGCCCCTAGTGTGACGCGCGTCCCTAAATTACTTGAGAGTAGGGTTCGCGTGGAGCGTCGCTTCGGCATGCCCGGACACGTGCTGTTCCTCAACTGGCGAGACACCCGTAACCCCGAGGGTGGCGGTTCCGAGGTGTACGTGGAACGGATCGCCGCCGAGTTGGTGTCGCGCGGTTTCCGCGCCACCCTCTTCTGCGCCGCCCACAGCGAGGCACCCGGCGACGAGGTCAACGAGGCAGGCGTCCGGCTGGTGCGGCGCGGCGGCAGACACACCGTCTACCTCTGGGCGGCGCTCTGCTACCTGGCCGGCGCAGTGGGCGTAGGCCCAATGTCGAGCCGCCGGGGCGGCCGGCCCGACATCCTGGTCGACGTCTGCAACGGGTTGCCGTTCCTCTCCCCGCTGTGGACACGGCGCCCGGTGGTCAAGCTGATCCACCACGTGCATCGCGAGCAGTGGCCGGTGGTCCTTCCGCAGTGGGCCGCCCGGTTCGGCTGGTGGGTCGAGTCGTCGCTCGCCGTGCGCGTCTACCGGCGGTGCCGATACGTCACCGTCTCCGAGGCCACCCGTAGAGAACTGGCCGTGCTGGGAGTACCGCCGGAGCAGGTCGCCGTGGTGCACAACGGCACCCCGGCGCTGCCCCGCACCGACGCCGAGCGGGCGCCGTTCCCGCTGCTCGTGACGCTGAATCGGCTGGTGCCACACAAGCGGGTCGAGGTGGCGTTGCGGGCGGTCGCGGCCCTCGCCGACGAGTTGCCTCAGCTGCGGCTGGTCGTCGCCGGCCAGGGCTGGTGGGAGTCGCACCTGCGCGAGCTCGCCGCGGAGCTGGACATCACCGAGCGGGTGGATTTCCGGGGCTTCGTGACGGAGGAGGAAAAAGCCGCTCTGCTCGCCTCGGCCTGGGTCGCCCTGACCCCGTCACTCAAGGAGGGCTGGGGCCTGACGATTGTCGAGGCGGGTTCCGCGGGCACGCCAACGGTCGCGTTCCGGGAAGCGGGCGGGGTCGCCGAAGCTGTCGTGGACGGGCGTACCGGCCTGCTGGCCGATGACATCGACGATTACCTGGCGAAGGTGCGCACACTTCTGCACGAGGACGAAATGCGGCGGGAGATGGGGGCGCAGGCCCGGGAGCACGCGGCGAGCTTCACCTGGCAGGCCGCGGGTAGGCACTTCGCGGACCTGCTGGACGGTGTGGAGTCGCCCCGCCCAGTGCAGCAGCGGGGCGAGCCGTCCTACCTGTCGCCGTAGACCACGGGGGCGTACGGGTCCTTCTTTCCGGCACGCTTGGCCGCTTCCGAAACACTCTTGGCCTCGTTGGCCGCCTCTTTGTCGGTGGCGGTCGCGGCGGCCGAGAGCCCGCCGAGGGCCAGGATCCCCAGCAACGCCGCCACCATGCCGGAGACGACCAGGGTCAGAGCTCTACGCATGCCAATCCTCCAATGGCGAGACGTGCGAGCGGACGTTACCACGCAGTAGGGCGCCGGTGTAGTGCCGAAATGGCGGCAGCCATGACCACCAGAAGGGCAGCGCCGAGCGCCATCACGACTGCCCACGCACCTCGTCCTGGGGGGTTCGATTCCGGAGGAACAGCGGGATTTCGGTAGAGGGTGAGAGACGGTCCCTCGTGAACGGCTTCGAGATCACGAAGGGTCGCAGGGTCGACCTCGCTGGGCAGTTGGTGATGCACCACCACCCAGCGCACGCCGGTGGCCGAGACGGGCCGCCCTTCGGCCAACACCCGGCGCACCTCGCGGAGCCGTGGATTCTCCCCGGCCACCGCGACATCGCCGACCCGCAGTGTGTCGTCGGTCAGCACCGTCCCCGGCAGATAGCGCGGCAACGGATCCAGGACGACACGTCCCGGGTTCCACGGGTAGGCCCGGTAGGCGGACAGCGGCAGCGCGAGGATCTCCCCGGGCTCGCCGGCCACCCGCTCGGCGACCACCTGCCAGTCCGCCGGATAGCTCACCGGACGAAGCCGGCCGGCACCGCCGAAGGCGAGGTCCGGCATGACGGCCACCGGCAGGAGCAGCAGGCCGACCAGAACCACCCCCGCCACCTCCCGGTCGATCCTGGACACCAGCCGCTCGGCTCCCAACGCGGCACACACCACCAGCAGCAGGGCGTACGGGGCCAGGAACTTCTGGCCGTCTCGAAGCAGCCCCGCACCCGGCAGATGCACCACCGCCCAGCGCAACGCGGCGGCCCCGCCGGGGAGCACCCCGAGGGCAGCGAGAATGCAGGCGATCCCAGCGAGCACCGCCAGCCGCACCGCCGCACCCGGGGGCAGCCGACGCCGCAGCAGGCCGCCACCGACACCGGCCAGGATCAGCAGGAGCAGAGTCGCCAGCGGCACCAGCGGTGCCGCGCGACTGGAGGGGGTCGCCTGTGCGCTCCAGACGCCACCCGTACCCGCGAGCGCCACCAGCGGACCGGCCCAGTTCTCCGAACGCGCCGCGAACGCCGCCACCCCCGCCGGATCGGATGACCCGCCGGCACCGGTGACCAGGGCCGCGGTCACCCAGGGGGCGTTGAGTAACGCGATGCCGCCCACCACGAGCGCCGACCGGCGAAGGCGCGTCCGGTCCCACACCAGCAGGACCACCGTGCCCAACGCGATCAACCCGCCGGTCGGGGTGATCGCGGCGGGAGCGGCGGCGAGCACCACCCGAGCGAGCGCGCCGTCACGACCCGCTCGCAGGTCCAGCGCCGCCCGGACCAACCAGGGCAGCGCGGCGTACGCGAGCAGCAGCCCCCACTGTCCGATCAGCAGCCGCTCGGCAAGGTAGGGCGTCCACGCGTACGCCACCGCGGCGAGCAACCGGACCGCGAGCCGTTCGGTCGGCACCAGACGGCCGGCGCCGACCGCGGCCAGGAGAACCGCCCCACCGAGCGCCACCCGCTGCACCGCCCAGCCGGGCACGAGCTGGGTGACCAGGGACATCAGTGCGTCCATCGGCACCGCCCGGGGCAGAGTCTGCGCCGGGGCGACGAGATCCCAAGTCAACGGCTGCCGGGGTACGAACACCATGTCGTACAGCAGCGCGTAGCCGGGTGCCGCGAGCGGGGCCAGCACCAGCACCGTGACAGCCGCCGCAACGGCGTACAGCGGCAGCGCGTCCCGCACCCGCCGCACCGGTGGGGCCCCGACGCCGGTGGTCTGCTCAACCATTCACGGTGCCGGCACCGCGCGGCCGACGGTGATCAGTTGGGTGCACACCCTGACCCCCGAGGTGCTCACGGTGACCTCGACGGCGTCCCCAGCCCCCTCCAGCAGGAAGAACACGTCGTTCAGCCCCCGCTTCAGGGTGATCACCCGGACGCTGTCCCCGAGACGGAAGATTGCCGTCGAGTCGCCCGAACTGACATAGCCGAAATGGATCGCGTACGGCCACTCCTCCAGGTACCCGTCCAACGGGATCCGGGCGGGCTGACCACCCTCCGCCAGGTGCCCACAGTCGGGCACCGTGCCGGGCACGACCTTCCGCCCCTGAACCACGACCGGACGAATCCGGCCGAAGTCGTCGAACATGAACGGTTTCTCGGCCTCCTCCACGAAGGTGGGTCGACGCTCGGCCGGGCGGAAGAAGTGCGACTGGAGATTGTCCGGCCAGAAGTAGCCGGCGATGACGCGGTCCGGGACGGTGGTTTCCAGGAAAACGGTGCCCGGCGCCGCGGCGGCAAGCTCGATCTGCGTCGTCGCGAGGTAGTCCCGTCCGTACTTGGTGCTCCAGTTGTCCCCGAAACGGGCCGTGCTCCACAGCGTGCCCACCCCGATGGTGGCCAGGACGACGATTATCGAGACCAGGCCGACCGCGAAGGCACCCGGCTCCCGCAGAACGGTCGGCACCGGCCACGCGGACACGTCCTCCTCATCGGCGTCCTTCGTCCCCAACAGGGCCGCGCCGACACAGATCGCGGCGACCAGCACCACGTCGGCGACGTACCGGGGAATGATGCCCACGAACGAGCCGAGCGGCCCACCGAGGCGGGTCACGGCGAAGAGCGCGGCGACCAGCCCGAGGTAGCACGCGAGCAGCAGCCAGGCCCGCCGGGCCGACGGGCGCCGCCGCGCGGTGACCACGATGAGAGCCCCCAGCACCGCCCAGGACAGCCACTTGGCGATGTCGTACGGGTTCACGGCCGGAGGACCGTCACCGGCGTACGCCCAACGCCAGGGGCCACCGAGCAGACCCGGAACGACGGTTTCGCCGACCAGATCACCGAGGAATTTGAGGACCTGACCGACGGATGTGGGCTCGTCCAACTCGCGGGCGGGACGGGTCAGATAGAACGCCAGGTACGCCCCCGAGAGCGCACCGAGCACCAGCCACGCCGGCCAGTGTCGGCGGACCGTCGTCACCAGGCTGCGCCAGGCGCCGCCCGACGTGAAGAGGAAGACGGTCAGCAGGAACAGCAGCGGCACGATCAGCAGGGACTTGGTGTCGAAGAGCAGGCCGAACACCACCCACAGGACGACCGCCACGAGGTGCCGCAGCCGGCCGGTCCGCACGTACCAGACCTGGGCCGTCGCCGCCATGACCAGGGCCAACTGCATCGGCATCACGAGCAGCCCGACCAGCCACAGCGAGGAAACCTCGAGCGTCAGCGGGCTGAACACGAACAGGCACAGCGGGATGAGCAGCCCCCAGCCCGGCCGGAGCAGATGGCGCAGCAAGCGGTAGACGGCGAACCCGATCGCCGCCTGGCCGACCGCCAGCAGCACCACCCAGGGCCAGGTGACAAAGCCCGCCACCCGCACCATCGCCCACGCCACCAGCAGGCCGCCGGGCATGAGGTGGTTGTTGAAGGTACGCAGGAGGAAGTCCGCGTCCAACCGGGTGTCGAGGACCTGGGCAGCGATGACGAACTCGTCCTGCGAGAACCAGCCACGGGTGGCAAGGCCGGCGCGCCACGCGACGGACACGACGATGAGGGCGATCGCTACCGCGCGGACGCGGTCGGCACGGAACCATCGGCCGACCGGCCCCGGCCGGTCGCCATCGGACGCGACGCGTTCCGGACGCGTCTCGGCCTCAGCTTCTGGCATTGACATGGTCGGCAGCCTGCCACACGCTTACACGCCGTGGGGACGGCCGTTCTCCCGATAACGCCACCGCAGCGCCCCTGGTCGCCCGTCCGTGCCCGGTCCGGATAACGTCGCGCGACAGTCGTCGGCTGCAGGTGCGCGTCCGGCCGGTGAAGACAGGAGCCGAAATGCGTGCAGAGGTGACCAGTGGCGCCGCCCCGGGGTCCAGTCGAAGCCGGCACACGGCCCGACGGTTCCGGCACCTGGTCATCTGCATCGCGCTGACCGCCCTCGCATTCCAGCAGGCCCCGGGTCAGGTCGTTCCCGACACCAAGGTCGACCTGAGCGTCAACCCGGCCGGCTGGCTGCTCCGCTCGCTGCACCTCTGGGACCCCACCGGCACGTTCGGTCAGCTACAGAACCAGGCATACGGATATCTCTGGCCGATGGGCCCGTTCTTCCTGCTCGGATCGGAACTCGGCCTCGCGCCGTGGGTGGTCCAGCGGCTGTGGTGGGCGCTGATCTTCTGTGTCGCCTACCTGGGAGTGGTACGGCTGGCGGGCAGGCTCGGCATCGGCACGCCCGCCGGACGCATGATCGCCGGTGTCGCCTTCGCGCTGTCACCCCGCATCCTCACCCAGCTCGGCTACGCCTCGGTGGAGTCCTGGCCCAGCGCCATCGCCCCCTGGGTACTCATCCCGCTGGTGGGCCTCGCCCGCGGCACCCCCCTGCGGCGCGCCGTCGCCGGGTCGGCCGTCGCCGTCGCCTGCGCCGGTGGAGTCAACGCCACAGCCGTGGCCGCGGTAGTGCCACTCGCCCTGCTCTGGCTCGCCACCCTCCAACCCGTACGCCGCCGCGTCACCGCCATCGCCGCCTGGTGTGGCGCGGTGGCGCTGGCCACGGCGTGGTGGTTGATTCCGCTGCTCGTTCTGGGGCGGTACAGCCCACCCTTCCTGGACTACATCGAGACCGCCCGGAACACGACCAGCGTCACTGACGCGGTGACGACGCTCCGCGGCGCCTCCTACTGGCTCGCCTACCTGGCCTCCCCGTTCGGGTCGATCCTTCCGGCCGGCGCACGACTCGCCAACGAGGCGCTACTGGTCGCCGCCACCCTGGTGGTCGCCGCCCTCGGTGTGCTCGGGCTGTCCCGACGGGGGATGCCGCACCGCCGGTTCCTCATCACCGGTCTGGTGCTCGGCGTCGCGCTCGTCGGTCTCGGGCACGTCGGTGACCTGCCGAACATCCTCGCCGGGCCGCAGCGGGAGTTCCTCGACGGCGTCGGCGCACCCCTGCGCAACGTGCACAAGTTCGACGTCCTGCTCCGCCTGCCCCTGGCCCTGGGCATGGCGCACCTGATCGGCCTGGCCGTCCGCGCGGCACGCACCGCGCCCGAGCAGCATCGCCCACGAACGGTCGCGCGCGCCTGGCTCACGGCCGGGGTGGCCATGGTCGCCGTCACGGCGGTTGCCACGCCCGCACTTGCCGGCGGTCTCGCCACGCCAACCGGCGTCAAGGCGGTGCCCGGCTACTGGCATGAGGCCACCGACTGGCTCGACGCGAACACCGGGCGCGGGCGGGTGCTCGTCGTACCCGGGGCACGCTTCCCCTCGTACGACTGGGGCAACACCACCGATGAGATCGCCCAGCCGCTGCTGAACAGCAGGTGGGCGGTACGCAACGCCATCCCCTTCACCCCACCGACCACGATCCGGCTGCTGGACGCGATCGAGTCGACACTCGCCACCGGCTCCGGCTCGACCGGGCTGGCCGACCTGCTCGCCCGGTCCGGGATCAGCCACGTCCTGTTCCGCGCCGACCTTGACCACGGCCGCTCCGACACGGCCCGCCCGGCAGTGGTCCGGCAGGCGCTGGAGCGCTCACCCGGGTTGACCCGCGTCACCTCCTTCGGCCCCCTGCGCGGCGGGCCCTCGTCCCCGGACGAGTTCCGCGACCAGGGGCTCGACGTGCCGGTCCGGGCGTTGGAGGTCTACCGGGTCGACCGGCAAGTCGAGCCGGTCGTCGCATACGACAGTGACGCCGTGACCACCGTGGTGGGCGGCCCCGAATCGCTCCTCGACCTCGCCGCGGCAGGGCAGCTCGGCGCGGCGCCAACGGTCCTCGCGGGCGATGCGGCGGCTGCCGGCGTTGCCGGTCCGGTCGCGATGACCGACGGGCTGCGCAGGCGGGACGTGTCATTCGGCCGAGCGCGCGACAACGCCTCACAGACCCTCACCGCCGACGACACCTTCGAGGTGACGGCACCCGCCCACGACTACCTGCCCGAGTGGGGAGCGCAGCAGTCCACCGTCGCTCGTTTCGAGGGCATCAGCGCGATCCGCGCGTCGACCGCCCGCTCGCAGGTGGACTCCCCCGGCGGCGCCCGCCCCGAGCACCAGCCGTACGCGGCGATGGACGGCAATCCCGAAACCTCCTGGCAGTCCGCGCCGTACTCGCCCAGCGACCGCCAGTGGGTCGAGGTGGACCTCGCCAACCCGACACGGGTCACCCGGGTCGAGGTCTGGTTCGACGTGAAAGCCGACGCCCTGCCCACGAAGGTGACCGTCACCGCCGGGTACGAGAGCCGCACCGTCGAACAGTTCAGCGACCACATGGTCTTCGAACTACCCGGCGTCCACGCCACCCGCGCGGTCCAGATCACGATCGACGACGCGTACGACCTCCGCTCGCTCGGCAACAGGTCGGTCGGCATCGCCGAGATCAAGATTCCCGGCATCCAGACCAGCCGGACCCTCGTCCTTCCCGCCGCACCGGCCACCGACCGGCCGGCGACCGTCGTCGTGGCGGCGGCGCCCACCACACCGGCCTGCTTCTCCGTCGACGGCCACCCTCGCTGCTCCACCGACGCCGTCCGCGGTTCCGAGGACGCCTCCACCATCGACCGGACCCTCACCCTGCCCGCCGCCGGCGCGTATGACGCCAAGCTGTGGGCGCGGCCGACGGCCGGCCCGGACCTGGACAACACTCTCGACAAGCTGGTGGCCGACGCACAGCCGCTGCGCCTCGCCGCGCAGGTCAGCGCCTCCTCAACGGCCGTTGCCGACCCGACCGGTCGGGCCGGCGCGGCGCTCGACGGGGACCCGACCACCAGTTGGTCACCGGCGGTCAGCGACGAGGCACCGATCCTGCGCCTCACGTGGCTCAAGCCGCAGACCATCACCGGGCTCAGGTTCTCCGTCGCCGACGGCGCAGCCGCCACCCGCCTCGGCAGTGTGCGGGTGGTCGGCGACGACGGTTTCCGAAGCAGCTTGCTCGGCGACGACGGGTTCCTTCGCCTGGACCCGCCGATGCGGACCGACGAAATCACCATCCAGTTCCTCGACAAGCCGTCCGCCACGAGCACGGACCCGTACAAGCTGCGGTTGCCGGAGAAGCTGCCCGTCGCGGTCGGCGAGGTGACCGTGCTGCCCGGAGCGACCATCGTCAAACCGCGCCTCGACGCACCCCTGACGCTGGCCTGCGGGTCGGGCCCGACGCTGCAGATCGGCGCGTCCCGGGTGACCACCACGCTCCGCGGCACACTCCGCGACCTGCTGGAACTGCGCGAGATGCCGGTGACGCCGTGCGGGCGGGCCACGCCCCGACAGCTTGACCTGGGCCGCGGTGAGCATCGCCTCGTGACCACACCGAGCAAGCTCGCGTCGCCGACTCGGGTCGCCCTGGTGCCGCGGACGCCCACGCCGACCCCGGCGGCGGTCGCCGGCACCATTGAGGTGGGCTCCTGGGGAGCCACCGAACGACGGGTACGGGTGGTCGATCACCCCGTCGACCGCGTACTCGCCGTGCGGGAGAACACCAACACCGGCTGGGAGGCGACCATCGGCGGGCGGACGCTGAAGCCGCTGGTGGTGGACGGATGGCAGCAGGGCTGGATCCTTCCCGCTGGCACCTCCGGGGAGGTGGTACTCCGCTTCGCCCCGGACACGACGTACCGGGCGGGCCTTCTGCTCGGCGGCATCCTGCTGGCGGTGGTGGTCCTCCTCGCGGTGCTGCCCGCCCGGCAGCCCACCGGGCGCACGTCGTCGACCGCCGTACCGCGGGGCCGTCGTCGGGTCACCCGATCCCTGCCGTTGTTGGCCGTCGGTGCCGCCGCGCTGGTGTTGTGGAGCGGTTTCATCGGCGGACTGTTGGTCGCGGCGGGGTTCATGCTGGCGGTACCCGGCCCACGCCGCCTGCCCTGGCCAGCCGACCCACGTCGGGCCAGGACGATCAGCCGGGCCGTCGAGACGTGGCTCCCCGGCGTGCTCGTCCTGCTCGCCGGGTGGCTCTATCTCAATTCGACGCAACGCAACACCGACGCCCTGTTGCAACTCATGATCGTCGTCGCCCTGGGCGCTCTCTGGCTCTCCACCACCGCCCGACGGCGGCCCGTACGCCGGGCCAGGCCGACCGCCGTGACCTCGGCCGTTGCGGCGACTGCGCTGGTCGGGGAGGAGTCAAACCCGGACCCGACCGAACCTGACCCGACCAAGCCGGACCCGGCGGGGCCGGCCGACGGGCAGCTTCCGACCTTCTCGGAGGTCACGTGAGCCCTCGGCGACCCGTCCGTCCGACGGCAATGGAGCGGACGGCGGAGACGGAGCGGACGGCGGAGGCGGAGGATCCGGGCCGACGGAACAACGGTCTGGGCGCCGCAGGGATCAGCATCACCCTGGCCGGGGTGCTGGTCAACGGCCTGGCCTACCTGGTGCCGGTCCTGGCCGCCCGGCGGCTGGACCCGGCCGACCTCAGCGTGCTCGCCGCCGCCCTCGGTCTGGTGGCCATCGTCGGTGTGCCCGGGCTCGGCCTGCAACTGGCCGTCGCCGTGCACCGCGCCCGGCACGGCGCATCCGACACTCGGCGGCTCACCGCGGTCACCGCCGCAGTGTGCGCGGGAACCCTCGTCGCGGCGACACCCCTGCTGGTCATCGCCCTGGATCTCCCGGTCGAGATGCCCGCGCTGCTGGCGGTCACCACCGCGGCGATCGTGCTCTCCTCGCGCTCCCTCGGAGAGTTGCAGGGAAGCCAACGCTTCGTACGACTCGCCATCGGGATGGCGGTGCTCGCCGCCGGCCGCTACGGCGGCGTGATCGCCGGGTTGCTGCTCGGCACGGGCCCGACCGGCGCGCTGGCGGTCGGCGCGTTGACCGCCGCCCTCACCCCTGCGGTGCTGGCCCGACTCGCCCGCGAGCCGCAACGGTCGTCCACCGCCCCACGGCTGACCGTCGCTCAGGTCGTTGCCGGCTGCGGTGCGACACTGGCGATGCTCGTCGTCTCCTACGCCGACCTGCTGCTGTCCCGGCAACTGCTGCCCCCGTCGGATTCCGGGGCGTACTCGGTCGGCACCGTCCTGAGCAAGGGCGCGCTCTGGGCACCGCAGGTAGCCGCCGTCCTCGCCCTACCGAGGCTGGCCCGCGGTGACCGGCGCAGCCGAACTGTCGCGCTCGCGGTGACAGGCGGGTGCGGCGTGGTGCTCGTTCTCGCCTCGACGCTCGCCGGGGGGCTCGCCTTCCGTCTCGCCGGTGGGCCCGGCTACGACCACCTGGGCCGGTACGCGCCCCTCTTCGCCGCGGTCGGTGCGCTCTACGCGGTGACGTTCGTGCTGCTCAACGACCGCCTCGCGGCCGGCGCGCGCTGGGCGGCGGCACCGCTGTGGCTGGGCGTGGCCGGCCTGGTGGCCGTCACCGCGACCCTCCGGCCCCACACCGTCCCCGGTCTCCTCCTCGCGGCCCTGGGCACGGCCATCGGCACCACCGCGCTGATGGCGGTGACGGCGCGTCGGCCCGCCCCGGTTCCGGCGGCCGACCCGACTAGCCCTCCGCCAGCCAGTCCGTCAGCAGTCGGTGGTCGATCGAGTCCACCCGACCGAGCGGGCGACCCGAGGCCACCCGGTCCCGCAGCTCCGCCCGGGTGAACCAGCGCGCCTCCAGCAACTCCTCGCCGTCCACGCGTACCTCGTCGGAGGTGGCGGTGGCCCGGAAGCCCACCATCAGGCCGGCGGGGAACGGCCACGCCTGTGACCCCTGGTAGGTCACATCGGTGACGGTCACGCCCGCCTCCTCGCCCATCTCCCGACGGACCGCGTCCTCCAGGCTCTCGCCGATCTCGACGAAGCCGGCCAGCGTCGAGTACGCGTCCTCGGCCCCGCCCGCGTGCCGGGCCAGCAGACAGCGCCCCGACCGACCGGGTGCCTCGACCAACACGATGATGGCCGGCTCGATCCGGGGGAACAGCAGACGTCCGCACCCCGTGCCGGTGCAGGTTCGCAGGTGCCCGCCACCGCCGGCGACGGCCGGCGCGCCACACGTCCCGCAGAATCGCTGCTGCCGGTGCCAGTGCAACAAACCCCTGGCGTACGCCAGGACGGCCGCCTCGCCGTGTTCGAGCCGCCCGACCAGTGCCCGCACGTCGACGGACCGCACCGCACCGGCCATCTCGACGGCGGACTGCTCGGGTAGCGCCGAGAGGTCCGCTGCGAACACGGCGGCCTCCCCGTCGAGCCCCAGGAAGACGGTCTCGCCGGCGGCGGACCGGACCAGTGCCGCGCGTTCCACGCTGAGCCGGACCGGCCCGTGCCCGTCGACGAGACAACGGTCCCGCCACATCGGCAACAGCACGGCGGTCGACCCGGTGAGCAGCGCGTCCAACCGCGTCGGATCGGTGCGCAACGGTCCCGCCCGGTCCAGCGATCCGCCCCCGTACGCCAACACCCGCTCCGCAGTGCCCACCCGGTCACCGTGCCACGTCGATGATCGGCCGTCGGCACCGCCCCCGGGCCGATGCGACACGCCGACCGACACGCGGTAGCAGCGCCGGCTGGGCGCAGCCGACGAGGACGGCCGGGCATTCGTTACCGTAGGTGGCTCCGGGAGGGAGGACCTCCCGCGGCACCCTGGCGATCGAGGTTGCAGTGACGCTGTACGGCGAAAACAGTCCACCCGCCGACGACCGGCCCACCGTGCAGGTCACCGCGGTCACCTGGCCGGACGGACCTGAGCCGGTCACCACAGCCGCCCCCGGCGAGCCGGACGGCGGCCCGCGCCGGCCGCGTCGGGTGCGCATGCTGCTCGCCGCGGGCATCACCGGTGGCGTCCTCGCCGCCGTGGCGGGTGCCGGCGCCTGGGCGTACGCCGGTGATGTTCCCCGTGGCACCAGCGTGCTCGGCACCGAACTGGGCGGCCGGAGCCGCGCGGACGCCGACCGGGAGTTGCGGGCGGAGCTGGACCGGCGGGCGGCAACGCTGGCCACACCGCTGAAGGTCACCGTCGACGGGCGCACCGCCGAGATCAACCCCGCCGACGTGGGGCTGACCGTCGACGTGCCGGCGACCGTCGCGGCAGCCGCCGAGGCCGACGCACACCCGGTCAGCCGGTTGGTCGGCTCCCGCACCGTCGAGCCCGTGGTGACCGTCGACGTGGACCGGTTGGACGACGCCCTCCGTAAGGTGCTCGGCGACCAGGCCCAGGGCATGACGATGCCGGCGATCACCTATCAGGGCACCACGCCGAAGGTCGTCCAGCCCAAGCCCGGGTTGGCTCTGAACCCGGAGCGTTCCGCCGAGGTGGTCCGCACCGGCTGGTTGGCCGGCGCCCCGGTCACCGTTCCCCTTGTGGAAACCCACCCGGCGACCACCGCCGAGGAGTTGGACCGGATGGTCAGCGAGCTGGCGAAGCCCGCGGTCGCCGCACCGGTCACCCTGCGGACGAACAAGGGCCAGGTGACGATCCCGCCCGCCGCCATCGCGAAGAGCCTCCGGTTCGGTGCCGACAAGACCGGCAAGCTCACCCCCTCGGTGGACGTCAAGCGGCTGCGGGCGGCGCTCGGCGACAAGCTGACCGCCATCGAGGTGCCGCCGAAGGACGCCACGATGACCATCTCCGGTGGCCGGCCGACCGCCAAGGAGGGGAAAGCCGGGCAGCAGCTGGACACGGCAGCCCTCGGTCGAGACCTGCTGGCCGCGCTGCCGAAGGTGGACGGCCGCGAGGTGACCGGCGAGTTGAAGCCGACGCCGCCGCAACTCACCGGGGAGAAGCTCGCCGGGCTGGGCATCAAGGAGCGGGTGTCGACCTTCACCACCCGGTTCACCGGCGGCATGGCCTCGTCGCGCAGCCAGAACATCGCGACCATCGCGAGGAAGGTCGACGGCACTGTCGTACTGCCGGGGAAGACGTTCTCGCTCAACGGGCACACCGGCGAACGCGGCTACGCCCAGGGCTACCGGGACGCACCCGTCATCCTCGACGGCAAGCTGGTGCCGGGCGTCGGCGGCGGCACCTCGCAGTTCACCACCACCCTGTTCAACGCCACCTACTACGCGGGCCTGGAGGACGTCGAGCACAAGCCGCACTCGTACTGGTTCGACAGGTACCCGGCGGTCATCGAGTCGACAATCTTCTGGCCGAATCTGGACTTCAAGTTCCGCAACAACACCGAGTACGGCGTGCTCATCGACACGTCGTACACGTCGAGCACGATCACCGTGTCGATCTGGAGCACGAAGATCTACGACAGCGTGAAGACCGAGTACGGGCCGCGCCGCAACATCACCACGCCGAAGCAGATCCACCTGACTCCCGGCCCCTCGTGCATCGAGACCAACGGCATCAACGGCTTCACCCAGGACGCCTTCCGGGTCATCAAGAAGGGCGGCGCGGTGGTCAAGCGGGAGAAGTTCACCTGGCGCTACGACGCGGAGCCCCGCTACGTCTGCGGTCCGAAGACGTCCTGAAGCCCGAGTCCGGCTGGAGTCTGGGGTCAGCTCAGGTCTCGGGTCAGCTCGGCGGCGTTGTCGCCGAGCTCATTGCGCTTGCCACCCTGTGGTGGCATCGGTACAGCGCGACTCTCCTGCACCCGGATCTCGGCCCGGAAACGGTGCGCCGCGGGGTGCCACATCTCCTCGAACGGACCCATGACCTCGCCACCGATACCCCGGCGACGAACCCGGGACGCGAGCCACCAGAGGGTGCCCAGGACCGCCGCCAGGCAGCCCACGAACACCACCATTATCAGGACCTCATCCACAGGCCGAGCCTAGCCCTGGGCGCCAGGCCCAGCGCCGAACCACAAACCCCAGGACGTCGGCCCTTGCCCTCTATCCCCTGACCTGACCCCCTCACCCGCAAGATCGTCCAACATCCTGGATGTAGTGGTATCCACACGCCACGAAACGACTACAACCAGGATCGAGCGTGACCTTGACGGGTCTCCGGGGTCAGGGGGACCTGATGACCCCCGGAAAAAGGGCGGAGACGCAGAGAAGCCCACCCCGAATTGGGGTGGGCTTCTCTGGAAGATTGTCCGGCGGCGTCCTACTCT
>NZ_JBEZEH010000125.1:0-20836 GCF_040648775.1 Micromonospora sp. NPDC049089 | reverse complement strand
CGGTCAGACTCAGCCCATGTGCACTGTGTTGCCGGTCGGGTGGTCCTCCTTGCGGACCTTCACCAGGACCAGGGTGGCCAGTCCGGCGAGCACGATCAGCGCCGCGCCCCAGGCGAAGGCCACCCGGTAGCCGTGCACCAGCGCCTCGACCTGGTTGACCGGGTTCGGCGCCCGGCCGACCAGATAGGCGGCGACCGCGCTGGTGTAGAAGGTGTTCAGCAGCGCGGTGCCGAGCGAGCCACCGATCTGCTGGGTGGCGTTGAGCGTCGCGCTGGCCGCGCCGGCGTCGTGCTCCGGCACCCCGACCAGGGCGAGGCTGGACAGCGGGACGAAGGTGAAGCCCAGCCCCAGGCCCAGGACGACCTGCGCGGGCAGCAGGTGGGTGAGGAAGGAGGTGTCCACGTCGATCTGGGTCAGCACCAGCATGCCCAGGGCGGCGAGCACCGAACCGGCGACCATCAGCGGCTTGGCGCCCAACCGGGGCATCAGCTGGCTGGCGCCACCCGCGGCGATCAGCACACCGGCGGTGACCGGCAGGGATGCGAGACCGGCTTCGAGGGGCTTGTACTGCAACACCACCTGGAAGTAGAAGGTCAGGAAGAGGAACGCCCCGAACAGGCCGGCGCCGATCAGCGTCGAGGTGAGGAACGCCCCACCCCGGTTACGGTCCAGCACGATCCGCAGTGGCAGCAGCGGGTGGCTGGAGCGCAGCTCGACCACCACGAAGGCGGCGAGCAGCACCACGCCCGCGGCGATGAAAGCGAGCGTCGCGGTGGCGTCCCAGCCGTCCTCGGCGGCCTTGGTGAAGCCGTAGACCAGGGAGACCAGGCCGGCGGTCACCAGGACCGCACCGGGTACGTCGTAGCGGGTGTTGCCGTGGGCCCGGCTCTCCGGCACCAGTGGCAGCGCGAACGCGATGGCGATGGCGGCGACCGGGATGTTGACCAGCAGGCACCAGCGCCAGTCGGCGTACTCGGTGAGCACACCGCCGAGCAGCAGGCCGACCGCCGACCCGCCGCCGGCGATCGCGCCGTACACCGCGAAGGCCTTGGCCCGCTCGGTGGCCTCGGTGAACAGGACGGTGAGCAGCGCCAGCGCGGCCGGGGCGAGCAGCGCGCCGAAGGCACCCTGCAACGCGCGGGCGGCGAAGAGCATCTCACCGGTGGTGGCCAGTCCGCCCAGGGCGGAGGCGAGCGCGAAACCGGTCATGCCGACCAGGAAGGTGCGCTTGCGCCCCCAGTAGTCCGCGATCCGACCGCCGAGCAGCAGCAGACCACCGAAGGCCAGCGTGTAGGCGGTGATCACCCACTGCCGGTTCGCGTCGGTGATCCCCAGGTCGGCCTGGGCCTGCGGCAGCGCGATGTTCACGATCGTGGCGTCCAGGACGACCATCAGCTGTGAGACCGCGATGACCGCCAGCGCGATCCAGCGCCGCGGGTGCGGTGCGCCAGTCGACGGCCCGGCGTTGGGCGCGCCGGGCGCGGTCGAGGTGGTTCCGGGCATGGTGAAGCCTTCCGTGTTCCGAATATCGGTGAATCAGGCCGGCGAGGGACGGTCGTGCTGATAGCGGAGTACCGGGATCAGCACCTGGTCGACGACCTGGGTGAGGAACGCGTCATCGGCGGGTAGGCCGTGCGCGACGATGCGGGACATGGTGAGCGCGGGCGCCAGATCGTGGAACAGCTCCCGCTCGCCGGCCTCCGGCGGAATCTCCCCGCGCGACGCGGCCCGGACCAGGATGGCGGTGGTTGCCACCCGCCCGGCCGGCAGCACCTGGTGACGCACCAGGCGTTCCAGCTCCGGGTTGGTCCGCATGGCGAAGGTCAACGCTTGCATGAGGTCGCAGTCGGCCGTGCAGATCGCGGCCGTGGCCCGCAGCAACTCGATCAGGTCGCCGCGAAGGGAGCCGGTGTCGGGCGGGTTGTGAACACCCACCTGCCGGTCGCGCAGGGCGGCGACGACCAGCTCGGCCTTGCCGTCCCAGCGTCGGTAGATGGTGGCCTTGCTGACGTGGGCGCGGGCGGCGACGGCGTCGATGGTCATCCGGTCGAAGCCGACCTCGCGCAGGGTGTCGATGACGACGGTGAACAGGTCGCTGTCGGTGCAGCGCGGAGCCCGGGCTGCCGGCACCCCGGCGCCCGCGCCCACCTGTTGACCACCCAGCATCTCGACCCCCCGCGAAACGATGTCGTACTGACGATAGTTCGCGGTTGGCTGGTCGTGCAGGGTTTCGTGAGTTGCCTCGCACTCGGCCGACGAAACGGTAACGTTTCACCTGGAGTCAGCCCGGCTGTCAGGATCGGCCCGGGTCGTGGTCAGGAACCCAGCGCCACTTCCACCTTCTTGCGGGTGCCCCAGCCGGTGCGCCAGCAGGTGGCGACGCCGTACCAGCGGATCGCCCGCAGCACGACCAGGGCGAACACCACAGCGACGGGCGTGAGGAGCCAGGTGCCCCACTGGTACGCCGTCGACTGGTCCGATCGTCGCACCGTCATGTAGCGGAGCGCCTGGCCGTACCCCACGATCAGCGGCACAGCCACCAGCCACGGAATCGCCCGCGGATCGGGGTCGATGATCGGCGACAGGACCGCCACCGCCACGAACAGCACCGTCGCGACCACCGTGGCCGCCCAGCGCAGCAGATGCAGCCACCACGCGATCGACCGCAACGACAGGTACCGGACCCGCCACCAGGTCCTGATGAAGCTGCCGCGCATCCAGCGTAGGAACATCCGGCAGAAGTGCCCTGCGTTCTCCGGCATGAGGGAGAACGCGAACGCCGACGGCTGCTGCACGGTGCGTCCCCGGACCATCGCGAAGAGGGTGAGGAGGGAGTCGTCGGAGAAGGGCACCCGCTGGCCGAAGAACGTCTCCGTCAGATACGCCCCGAGGTTGTCGCGAACCACCTCCGCGCGGTAGGCGGCGATCGGGCCCGAGTTCACCCACACACACCCGAACACCGACAGCGACGACCGGTCGGTGAGCTGCCCGGTCACCAGCCACAGGTCGGTGAACCGGGTGAGGAAGCTGCTGCGCACATTCGCGGCCATCACCACCCCCGCGACGGACTGCACCGCCGGGTCGGCGAAGGGCTTCAACAACTCCCGGAGGGCGTTCGGGTCCGAGATGGTGTCCGAGTCCACCGTCCAGTAGATGTCGGCTGCCGGTGTCGACCGCACCGCGGCGGCCTGGGCGTGCCGCTTCCCGGCATTGGGTTGGATGTGCCAGGCGGCGATGATCCCGTGTACGGGGGCGACGTCGAGAAACCACCGCTTGATCGGCTGGTAGCCCTCGGTCAGCTTCGACCCATCGTCCACCACGTAGATGGTGTCTGGTTTGCGCGTTTGGAAGATCATGGATTCGAGGCAGGCCCGCAGCGCGCCCGGATCCTCGTTGTACGCCGGCACGATACCCACCACGTGCAGAGCGTCGAGGTGCCCCTGCATCCGGTCGGTGACCACGGCGGGCTTCTCCAGATAGGAGGTGCCGAGCTGCCAGATCAGCAGCAGAAACATGGTGGCGTACGCGAAGGTGAAGCGGTGACCGCCTCCGTCGATGGCGCCGATCACGGCGAGGACGTGATGGGCGGTCCACGCCGCCGCGGCGGCCAGGACGACCGCCGCGGCGAACAGGACACGACCCCTCGTGACGCTCGCGGTCACTGTCCGACCGACTGCTGACGACGGAACGTCATTCGGATCATGATGAAGCCGACGAGGACGGCGGTCGCTCCGGTGAGGGCGATGGTGAGCGGCAGGGGGAGGGTGTAGCCGCCGATACCGGCCGCGCCGCCGATCGTGACAACGCCCATACCGGTACGGGGAAGGCTGCCACCGGACATGATGTATCTCCGCTCTGTGAGGGATGGTGAGGCTGTCGCGGCGACCGACGCGACTCCGATACGGCCGGTCGCCACAGCGCTGAACAGCGAATATGACTCTTCGCAACGACGCGCTCACGTTGGCAAACATGTCTGTGCAGGTCAATCTCGAAGTTCACGGGGACGGTCGTCCGGTCCGGTCCGACGAACCGTCCCGCTGCCGGCGTGTCGGAGACTTTCTCACCGGCTCCATGGCGGGTGACCTGCGCTTTCGCCGATTGGCCGCGCCAGCCCGGAGAATGCCGACGAGGAGCCGCTCTGTCGGGTAGACGTCAGGCCCGCATGTCGATGTCGACAAATGGATGACGCACCGGGTTAACACCCTCTCGGGCAGGGCGGTCAGTCGCGAGGTGCGAGGACCACCGGCACTGCCATCGTGTGGATCCGCTCGCCGTTCTCGGCCGACACCTCGTACACCTCGACGGTGCCCTTCTGCTCGCGGACCGTGCGCCAGCCGACCACGACGCGGTAGCCGCCCCGGCAGCCGCTGCCGCAACTGGCGGTGCCGAAACCGGTGGCCACCTGCCGGCCGGCGGCGTCCAGCACCCGGACGCTCACCGTCGCCTCGAACACGGTGGCGGTGCCGGTGACGACGAGGGGAGCGGAGACGCGCTCACCGGGGATCGGGCCGGTGACCACGATCGGTGGCAGCAGGTCCGCGTAGTCCGCCCGGTCGACCGGGGCCGCGTCGTCGAGGCGGACCTGACGCACGCTGGGGAACTGGGTGAGCGTCCACACCACCTGCGCCTCGCGCAGCCGCTGGGTTGCCGGGTCGCCGACGGACGGCACCCGCAGCGTCGCCATGCCGTCGGCGATGCGGGTGACCTCGACCCCGGCCGGAAGCAGGGTGATCATCCCGGTTGCGGCCTCGGCCGGGGTCGGCCCGGCGGCCAGTTCCGTCAGCGCTAGCCGGGACGTCGCGACAGTGCCCGGCCGGGTGCGCCGGGTCGGCACCAGCAGCCCGGCGCGGACGTACCACAGCTCCACTGTCACCGGGTCCAGCCGGTGCGTGCCGGTGGACGCCGTCGTCGACGGACCCGGCGGCCGGTTCGTGGCTCGTGGTGTCGGTGCCGCGGCCCGGGTCGGGGTGGGTTCCGGCCGGTCGGTGGGTGCGACGCTCGGCGGCGGCGCGGTGGGCGCCAGGCCGAGGTCACCGGAGCGGGACGTGCCGCAGCCGCTGAGCAGGAGCGCCGCGACCAGCGCCGGTGCGCCGAGCCTGACCGCGCCGCGGCCGGTCACCCCACACCACCTGGCGTGCCGGCGGTACGCCCAACCGGACCCGGGTGGGCGGCGCCGTCGTCCGGGTCCGGCAGGTCACCGTGCGGGCCGGCGGGCACGGCGACGGGCAACTCCAGCCGGAACCGGGTGCCCTCGCCCGGTTCGCTGCGCACGCTCAACGCGCCGCCGAGCACGTCGGCGTGCTCCCGGGCGATGGCCAGCCCGAGCCCGCTGCCCGGCGCGGAGCGGGACGGGTCGACCTGGTGGAACCGGTCGAACACGCGGGGCAGGTGCTCGGCCGGGATGCCCGGCCCCTCGTCGGTCACCTCGAAGACGACCAGAGGCCCGGCGCCCACCACGCTGGCCGTGATCTCGCCACCGCCGTGCTCGACCGCGTTGGCGACAAGGTTGGCCAGCACGCGCTCCAGCCGACGCCGGTCGGTGCGGGCCGCCACCGGAGCACCGGTGACCCGCACCCGGGGCGACCAGCCGCGCGCCGCCACGATGTCGTGCAGCAGCGCCAACGCGTCGACCGGCCCGACGGCCAGCTGCTCCTGCCCTGCGTCCAGCCGGGAGATCTCCACCAGATCCTCGACCAACCGGCGCAGCCGGACCACGTCGCCGACCAGCAACCGGGCCGCCGGCCGGGCGTCCTCGGGCAGTTGGTCGAGGTGCTCGCGCAGCAGCGACGCCGCGGCCACCAACGCGGTCACCGGGGTACGCAGCTCGTGCGCGACATCGGCGGTGAAGCGCCGCTCGCGGGCCTGCGCGGCCGACAGCGCCGCGATCTTCGACTCCAGTGCCTCGGCCATCTCGTTGAAGGTCGCCGCCCAGACGCTGAACTCGTCGCGCCCGCGTACCGGCAGGCGGGTGGCGAGCAGCCCTTCGGTCAGTGCTCGGGCGGCCCGGCTGGCCCGGCCCACCGGCTCCAACGTCCGGCGCGCCAACGCGTGACCCACTGCGGCGGCGAGCAACACCACCAGCACCCAACCGGCTACGAGAGCGGTGCGTAGCTGACCCAGGTCGGTGGCGACGTCGTCCTCCACTGTCAGGACGTACAGCTCGGCGGTCGAGCCGGGGATGCGCCCACCGATCACCAGCAGCCGAGGACGCTCCGCTGGCGCGGAGCGCTGATAGCCGAGCCGCCCGTCCGCGACGACGGCCCGCAACCGGGTGCCCAGCACCGGGGCGTACGCGGGGTGCGAGGCGCGAGTCGGGCCGTCGACGAGCAGCACGTGCCGACCACTGGCCTCGAAGCTGGTGAGCAGTTCGGTGCTGCGCTGCTCGGTCAGCGGCAGGAACTGCCCAGCGAGAACGAGCTGGTAGCGGGCGTCGGCGGCGGCCTCGTGCAGCGACGCGTCCAACCAGGACTGCCGCAGCAGCAGCCCGGTCCCGCCGGCGAGCAGCCCGGCCGAGACTCCGGCGACCAGGACGAACGCGATCGTCAGCCGGCGCCGCAGGCGCCCGGGCAACACGGCGCGTCCGGCCATCGCCGCCCCCGTCAACCCGTCGACAGTTTGTAGCCGGCGCCACGTACGGTCCGGATCAGCAGTGGCTGCGCCGGGTCGTCCTCGACCTTCGCGCGTAGCCGCTGCACCGCCACGTCGACCAGTCGGGAGTCGCCGAGGAAGTCGTGGTTCCAGACCAGGTCCAGCAGCAGTTCCCGGGTGAAGACCTGACCGGGCCGGCGGGCCAGCTCCAGGAGGAGGCGGA
This sequence comes from Micromonospora sp. NPDC049089, assembly GCF_040648775.1. Classification (NCBI taxonomy): domain Bacteria; kingdom Bacillati; phylum Actinomycetota; class Actinomycetes; order Micromonosporales; family Micromonosporaceae; genus Micromonospora; species Micromonospora sp. NPDC049089. Next base: position 14,025 of record NZ_JBEZEH010000125.1, on the reverse strand, counting down.
ACTCGGTGGAGGTGAGCGCCAACTCCCGGCCGTGCCGGCGGACCACGAAGCCGCCCGGGTCGATCTCCAGACCGCCGACCTCGATGACGGTCGAGGGGGTCGGCAGGCTGACCCTGCGCAGCACCGAGCGAACCCGGGCCACCAGCTCGGGCAGGTCGAAGGGCTTGCGCAGATAGTCGTCCGCGCCGCACTCCAGCCCGACCACCACGTCGATGGTGTCGGTGCGCGCGGTCAGCATCAGGATCGGCACCTGGCTGGTGCGCCGGATCTCCCGGCAGACCTCCAGACCGTCGAGGCCCGGCAGCATGATGTCGAGCACGATGAGGTCGACCGGGTGGGCGCGGAACGCGGCCAGAGCCTGCCGCCCGTCCACAGCGGTGTCGACCCGGAAACCGGCGCGGCGCAGACCGAGGGCGGTGACCTCCCGGATCGAGAAGTCGTCCTCGACCACCAACACGCGGCCCTCCATCATCCGAGGGTAGACCCGGCGCCACAGTGCGTAGTCCTGGCGGAACGGCCGACATCGGCGGCCGGCTGGCCCCCTCCGAGCGCCGCCGAACCGCTAACGTCAGGTGCTTTCGGCACCCCTGGATCAGCTCACACGAAAGGGCACGACGTGAAACGTCATGGCTGCGTGATCCGACTCCGCCCCGAGCAGCGGGAGACCTACCTGAAGTTGCACGCCGCCGTCTGGCCGAGCGTGGAGAAGACGCTGCGCGAGGCGAACTTCCGCAACTACACCATCTTCCTCCACGACGATCTGCTCTTCGGCTACTACGAGTACGTGGGCGAGGACTACGAGGCCGACCAGCGGCTGATCGAGGCGGACCCGCAGACGCAGGAGTGGTGGAAGCTGACCGACCCGTGTCAGGAGTCGATCGCCGAGCCCGGCTCGGGGGACTGGTGGGCCCCGATGCGCGAGGTCTGGCACCTGGCCGACGAGGCTTAGGTCCACGGTGTCGATCATGGAGTTGTGGTGCCCGTTTCGGGGACTGGCAGTCGCCTTTGTCACCCACCACAACTTCATGATCGGCGAGGCGGCGAGGTCGTCTCGAAAAATCGTCGACAAGAATTCTGGTCGTGCTGTCGATTGGGACCGGTTCGGTTCGTAGCCCTGGTGAGAGCCCGGCATCGCAACGGGCCGCACACCCACTGGAGGGCACGATGACCGCCACTGCGAACACGACCCGCGCCACCACGCCGAACGTCGGTGCGCTGATCCGGACCGGTGTCGCCGCCACTGTCGCGGCGAGCGTCGCCACCATGGCCGTCGCCGCCGTCGGACATCTGGCCGGGATCAGCCTCGCGCTGGGCGGCGCCCCGATCCCCGTGACGGGGTTCGGTGTGCTGACCGCTGTCTTCTCGCTGATCGGCGTGCTGATCGCCGGTGTGCTGGCGCGTTTCGCCCGGCGCCCCCGGGTCACGTTCGTCCGCACGACCGTGGTGCTGACGGTCCTGTCCCTGGTGCCGGACGTGATCGCCGACGCCGGGATGGCCACCAAGGCGCTGCTGATGCTCACCCACCTGGTCGCGGCCGTGATCGTGATCCCCGCCCTCGCGCGCCGCCTGGCCGCCTGACCTGCACCCGTCCCACCACATCGAGGTACCGGAGGATCGTCATGAAGCAGTACCTGCTGTCCGTGCACGTCGTCGAGGGCGCCCCGACGCCGTCCGACGAGGAAACGCAGACCATGTTCAGGGAGACCGGCCGGATCAACGACGACATGCAGGCCGCGGGCGCCTGGGTCTTCGGCGGGGGACTCACCTCGCCGGAGAGCGCCACCGTCGTCCGGGTCGAGAACGGCACCACCGCCATGAGCGACGGACCGTTCGCCGAGACGAAGGAGCACATCGCCGGGTTCTGGGTCATCAGGTGCGCCGACCTGGACGCGGCGCTGGCCTGGGCCGAGAGGTGCGCGGCGGCCTGCGGCCCGGTCGAGGTGCGCCCCTTCGACGACCTGTCGCAGGCCTGACCGGCAGCCGGTCTTCCGACATGGACCTGGCGAGCATCTACCGCGCGGAGTACGGCCGCTGCGTCGCCACCCTGGCCCGCCTCCTCGGTGACATCAACCTCGCCGAGGAGGCCGTCCAGGACGCCTTCACCACAGCGCTGCAGAAGTGGCAGACACTGCCGCCGAACCCGGGCGCCTGGATCGTGACCACCGCACGCAACCGTGCCGTCGACCGTCTTCGGCGGGAGTCGACCCGCGAGGCCCGCCACGCTCAGGCCCTGCTGCTGTATCACCAGGATGATCCCTCGGAGGTGGGACCGGTGCGGGACGACCAGCTGCGACTCATCTTCACCTGCTGTCACCCGGCGCTGGCCCCGGAGGCGCGGACGGCGCTCACCCTGCGCCTGCTGGGCGGTCTCGACGTACCGGAGATCGCCCGCGCCTACCTGGTTCAGGAGGCGACCGTCGCCCAGCGCATCGTGCGCGCCAAGAAGAAGATCCGCGACGCCGCCATCCCGTACCGGGTGCCGGCCGAACATGAGCTGCCGGACCGGCTGCCGCCCGTCCTCACCGTGCTCTACTTGATGTTCAACGAGGGCTACGCCTCCACCGCCGGCCCGTTGATCAGAACGGACCTGTGCGCCGAGGCGATCCGGCTGGCCCGTGAACTCGCCGCGTTGATGCCCGATGAGCCCGAGGCCCTGGGCCTTCTCGCTCTGCTGCTGCTGACCGAGGCGCGCCGCCCGGCCCGGCTCGGCCCGACCGGCGACCTGGTGCTGCTGGCCGACCAGGACCGGTCACTGTGGAACCGGCAGCTCATCACCGAGGGCCATGACCTGGTCCGCCGATGCCTGCGCCGCAACCGGCCCGGCCCGTACCAGATCCAGGCCGCGATCAGCGCCGTGCACACCGACGGTGCCGCAACCGACTGGCCGCAGGTCCTGGCACTGTACGACCAACTCCTCACGCTCGCGCCAAATCCTGTCGTGGCGCTCAACCGTGCGGTCGCCGTCGCCGAGGTGCACGGGCCGTCGGTGGCCCTCGCCGCGCTGGAGGGCATCGACCTACCGGGCTACCACCGGCTGCCCGCCACCCGAGCCGAACTGCTCGCCCGGCTCGGACACAACGACGAGGCACGAGTCGCCTACGACCAGGCCGCGGCTCTGGCCACCAACGCGACCGAGCGGGCCTACCTGGAGACCCGTCGCAACGAACTCACCAGTGAACGGAGAGCATGATGACCGCCACCTACACCGTCGACGTCTTTTCCAGCCTCGACGGCTTCGGCACCACCAGTGGAAACTGGGGCGGCTACTGGGGAAAGCAGGGCCCTGAACTGCTCGCACACCGCCTGTCCGTCTACAGCGTGGATCAGCGCATGGTCTTCGGGGCCAACACGTACCGGGTGTTCGCGCAGATGCTGGCCGCGAGCACCGAGGAGTCCGAGGTCCGCGACGCCTGGGTGACCCGGATGAGGAACCTCCCGGCGACAGTGGTGTCGAACTCGCTGGAAGGCCCCCTCGACTGGCCGGACGGGGCCATCGTGCGCGGTGACGCGGTCGACGTCGTCGCCCGACTCAAGGAGGAGTCCGCCGTCCCCCTGCGATCGCACGGCAGCCTGTCGTTGAACCGGGCGCTGATGGCCGCCGGACTGGTCGATCTCGTCCAGGTGACGCTCTTTCCAGTGATCACCGGGCAGACCGGTACCGAGCCGATCTTCCAGGGAGCGGCCGACTTCGACCTGGAGTTGATCGAGAGCCGGACCCTCGACGGTCGCACCCAGGAACTCGTCTACCGGCCCACCCTGCACGTGTGAGTCGCGCGTCGCCTGGCCATCCGCCGCGTCCGGCGAATGGCCAGGCGGATCGGCCGGTCCCGGTCACCACTGGTGGGCGACGTCGAGCACCACCCGGCTGTGGGTGCCGGGGCCGGCGAGCACGAGCACCCGGAACGGCAACCGCGCCCGTACGCCGACGGCGAAGGTGCTGTAGCCCTCGAAGCTGCCGCCGAAGACCACGTCGCGCAGTGTCTGGTAGCGCAGCAGATTCGCCACGTGCTCGCCGACCGCGTAGGGCACGGTGCCCAGGTGGTCGTCGTCGTACGCCGGGGCCCGCAGCGAGACCCGCAGCAGCGCCCCGCCAGCGGTGTACGGCGACAGCGCCAGCCCTTCGCCCTCGGTCCACGTCTCGCCGTAGCCGACCGCGTATCCGTCGACCGGGCCGGTGAACTCGAAGACGACCCGGTCGTAGCAGTCGTGCCGGCCGGTGCGCACATCGATCAGCGGGGCGTCGCTCAGCGCGCCGGCCGCCTTCTCCGCGCTGCCCCAGGTGATCCCGCAGTACGCCGCTGTGGTCGTGGTGCCCTCGGCGGCGCTGCTGCCCGCGCTGGCGACCAGCCCGGCGAGGACGACCGTCAACGCGGTCAGTGTGCTCCTGATCCTCATTGTGGTTTCTCCGTTCGGTACCGGGGTCACGTCGCGGCGACGCTGCCGGTGACCCTCTGCCGCCACCGTCGTCCTGCCCCGGCACAGGAGCTTCGCTGTGACGTAACCGCCGAGTAACGGCAGGTGGTCCCGACCGTCAGCCAGGTCGGCGGACGACTGGTGCTCGGCAACTGGTAGGCACTGATCCGCCGCCGGTATGACGCTTCCGCTATGCCGAACATCGACCGCCGTCACATTAATATCGGCGTACATCGATGACCGGCGGCCGACGGCCACCGGACGACCGCAGGGGAGTACCCGATGTTCCGAGGACAACTGAGACGCGCGGCGATGGCCATGCTGGTGGCGATCCTGGCGGCGGCCGGGATGCAGCTCGCCACCGGCACGCCGGCCGCCGCCGTCCGGACCGTCTACTACGACGCGAGCCGGACCGGCGAGTTCCGCACCAACTTCGACCAGGCGGCGCAGATCTGGAACAGCCGGGTCAGCAACGTCCGACTCCTGGCCGGCACCCCGGCCAGCATCACCATCTACGTCGACGACGGCTGGCCCCGCGCGCAGCCGACCGGCCTCGGCTCGGGCCGGATCTGGATGGGCCGCACGGCCGTCAACCAGGGCTACGACCGCACCCGCATCGCCACCCACGAAGTCGGCCACATCCTGGGCCTGCCGGACCGGCGCACCGGCCTCTGTTCCGACCTGATGTCCGGCAGCAGCGCACCGGTCTCCTGCCGCAACGCCAACCCCAGCGCCGCCGAGGCGAGCCGGGTGAACTCGCTGTTCGCCGGCACCCTGGCCGCACCGGCCAGCACGACGTACACCTGGAACGACGCCTCGGACATCAGCCCGCTGGTGGTCGGCGGCCGGCCGGCCACGGAGAACTACCCCTTCATGGTGTACGTCTCCGGCTGCACCGGCACGCTGATCAAGGGCAACTGGGCGGTCACCGCCAAGCACTGTTCGACGCCGTCCTCGGTGCGGGTGGGCAGCGTCAACCGTTCCAGCGGCGGGACCGTGGTGCAGGTGACCCGGGCGGTCAACCACCCGAGCGTCGACGTGAAGCTGCTGCAACTGGCCAGCTCGGTCACGTACGCGCCGGCCCCGATCCCGAGCACCTCCGGCGCGGTCGGCACCGCCACCCGGATCATCGGCTGGGGTCAGACCTGCGCCCCGCGGGGCTGCGGGTCGGCCCCGACCGTGGCCAACGAGCTCGACACGTCCATCGTGGCCGACAGCCGGTGCTCCGGCATCAACGGCCCGTACGAGATCTGCACCAACAACACCAACGGCAACTCCGGCGCCTGCTACGGCGACTCCGGTGGCCCGCAGGTGCGCCGGGTCAACGGAGTGTGGAACCTGATCGGCGCCACGAGCCGGGCCGGCAACAACAACTCCACCTGCGCCACCGGCCCGTCCATCTACGTCGACCTGCCGTCCATCCGGTCCTGGATCAACACCCAGGTCGGCGGCCTGCCCGTCTGACCAGCTCGGACGCTGTGGGCGGAGGACGCGACAGGCGACCTCCGCCCCTCGGCGCGTGTTCTAGGGGACCGGGCCACCCGCGGCGGCGAGTGCCTTCAGGAATTCCCGGAGGCGACGCGCGCGGCGAAACCGCCCCTCGAAGAGACCGATCTGCCACGCGGCGGGGCTGTCGACGCTGCTGCGCCAGTGCTCCGCGAGCTTCTGCGTGTCAGCCTTCGCTGTCAGCGCTTCCGCTGCCGCGGGTGGCAGGTCGAGGACGAGGAGCGGGCCCCCGGGGCTGTCGCGCTCCACGCGAACGCCGCTGAGCGCACGGGCCGGCAGCCGCAGGTCCCACCAGGCCGGATCATCAGGGTCGGCGTCGGCCAGTTCATCGGCCCACACTCCGCGCAGTCGGCCGCGGACCTCCCCGTCGGTGACCGACAGCATCGGAAGCCCGGCGCCGCAGGCGTACCAGGCGCCCGCGCCGATATTCGCGATCAGCAACAGGAGAGGAACAGCCACCACCACGGCGGGCACAGCGACGAACGGCAGCCACGGCACCAGCGAAGCCAGTGGCGCGGTCACGAGGAGGGCCAGGACCCCGGCGACCATCAGGCCGAGAACCCCGCCGACAGTCATCGGGCGCATCTGATAACCGGCCTTGATCGGCCGCAGCGTGCCGAGCACCCGCAGCAGCCGTCGACGCATGCGCAGCTCTGGCGCCTCGGTGCTCACGGCTGGCCGAGGCCGGCGCGCAGCTGCTCGAGTTTGTCCTGCTGCGCGTCGACGAGCCGCCGATACTGGGCGACCTGTTCCTGAGCCTGCCGTACTGCGTCGGCGCCGTACACGTCAGCGCTCTGAGTCACCTGCGAGACCGCGTCCGCCAGGCTGGCGCTGGCCGCGTCGGCGGCCCGGCCAGCGGCGGCAAGGATCGCCTCTCGCAGCTCGTAGGTCTGCATCCGTCGGGTGCCCGCCGCCAGGTCGATGTCGACGAGGCGACCGCTCGCGTCGCACGTCGCGCGCACCAGCTCCGCGTCGTCGGTGCCCTCGCTGGTGAGGTTCTGCATGGTGGCGGCGAACCGGGTCGCCTGCTCGGCCATCCCTTCGATCCGGCGTTGCACGTCTGGGTCGATCACGAAGGCTCCTTAAAGCGGAGGTCAGGCGAAGTTCTCGCCGACGCGGAACTCGGTCAGGTCCGGTGTGCCCGCCGCACCGTCGTCCGGCAGCGCCAGCAGCTTCAGGAAGTCCTTGAAAAGCCCATTGATGAGCGCCAGGACCAGGCTGCCCACCGCGGTCACCCCGGCGATCATCGTGGTGGTGGAGCCGGCGACAGCGGCCCCGGCCGCCTGGATGAGCGGCTCCAGCGCGGGGGCGAAACCGGGTATGAGTTGGGCGCCGCGCATGGTGATCAGCCAGGTCAGGAACGGCACCGTCATCGCGCCCAGGGCGAGCCACAGGCCGGTGAGGGCGATCGTCAGGGAGTGCAGGGTCTCGCCGAGGGTGCGGATGTATGCGCCAAGCTCGTCGAGATGGGCCTTGAGCTTGGTCGACATGATGACGAAGCTGTCCTTGCCCTGGCCCTTCCAGGTGGCGGTCGCCGCCGAGCAGATCTTGTCGAAGTTCGTGTTGAGCGCCTTCTGCAGATTGTCGCCGTGACGAATCAGATCGGCACCGGCCTGGGCGATACCGATCGGGTTGGCCACGAACAGGGCCGCGCCGGTCACGCCGACGATGAACGTCGGGCACAGCGCGGCGCAGGCCGACAGGCCAGCCATGATCGCGCCGATCTCCGCCAGCGTGATCGAGGCACCGGCGGCGACGAGCAGCGCCGGATCCTGGGTGAGCTGGGCAGCACTGGTCCTGCCGTAGGCATCGCCGAAACTGCTCGTCGGCACCGGCGTGCCACCAAACCCACCCACGTGCAGGTTCTCCGCGCGCTCGTACTGATCCGCGACGACGCCGAGTTTCTCGCCGATCTGCCGGCACACGTCCGCAGCACCCCGGACGTCCTTCACGAGGAATTCGACGCGCTGGATGTAGGCCGCCTCCGCCGGCGACAAGGCGATGCCGAAGCCGGGCGCATCGATGGCGGAGTTGCGGGCGAACTCGTCCGCCTCGTTCGCGTAGTCCTCAGCGATCGTGGTGCCAAGGGTTCGCGCACGCTCGCGAACGTCAACCGGGTCCACCGCGAAATCGACCATGCCGCCCCCTCGCTGCCCGCCGCGTTCCTGGCATCGTAGGCGAGGAGGGCGCAGCCGGCTGCCCTCGAACCTGACACGCGTTCGTCGCCCCGGTGTGCGGTGTCACCCACGCGATCCCACTACGCGGTACGGTGCGTGGCATATCGGCATATCGGAGGTGGCGTCATGCCTACCGTCGTCGTCCTCGCGCTGACCCTCGCCCTCGCGCCTGCGCCGTCCCCGTCGGCCACCTCGAACCCGCTTCGTGACATCGTCGGCGGCATCGGCCAGATCGTCGACGACCTGCTCGGCGGCGACACGCCGAGCGCCGCTCCGACGCCGAGCGCCACCCCCACCGCGGCGGCCACGCCGAGTCGGCCGCCGGTCGCTGGTCAGCCCAGCCCGGTGAAACCCGTCGCGATCCCCGGGCCGGCCGGGTCGACGAGCGGCGTCCCCGCACCCGCCGCCCCGCATCGCCGCACCGCCGGCGAGGACACCGGCACCCGCGAGGCCGCCGTGCCCTGGCGCGACGGCGACACCCCCGCACCAACCCCGCCGCCGTCCCTGGCCAACCCCACCCGGAATGCCTGGCCACCCGCGTCGTACCTGCTGGTCGTGGCGGTCCTCGCGGTGCTGGCACTGCTGCTCCTGCGCCGCCGGGCACCGGCCCCCGCCGCCGCACCCGACCCCGGGCCGGCACCGGACTCCGGGCCGGCGCCGGACTCGGGGCCGGCGCCGGATCCCGGCCCGGTGCCGGACAACGTCAGTCGACTGCCGACCAGCCTCAACGCTATCTACGAGATGGGCCGGCTGGACGAGCGCCTCGAGCAGGAGCGCCGCCGCCGCACCTGACGGCACGCCGTCCTCATGATGCCGAGTAGGCGCCCTCACGCCGGGGGACCGCGTCGTCGTAGGCCCCGACCGGCCCGCTGTAGCGGCCCTTTCCCTTCGGGTACGGCCAGGCGTTCGCGGTGCAGCCGTGCAGGCCCAGCGTCTGCTGCTGCATCACCGGCGCTGGCCGGCCCCGCCCGGGGCACCGTTCGTGGCCGTGCCCGAGTTTATGCCCCACCTCGTGGTTGACCATGTACTGCCGGTAGGTCTCCAGTGTCGCGCCGTAACCCGGCACCCCCTTGACCCAGCGCGCCACGTTGAGCACCACCCGGCCACCGTTGCGGCAGGAGGTGTAGGCGTCCGGCACGTCCTGGCAGAGGGTGTCGCGGGTGCCGGGGGTCGCCAGGTAGATGGTGAAGTCGGTCGGATCGCCGGCACCGACCCGGCGCAACCGCCACGCCCCACCGGCCGTCCACCCGCGTGGGTCGTTCAACGTCGCGGTGACCGCCGTGGCGACGTCCGTGGCCGGCAGGCCCCGGATATCGCGCTCCACGGCGACCCGGTAGCGCAGCAAGCTGCCGGCCGTCGCGCGTCCGGGGGCCGTCTCGCCGGGCGCCACCGACCAACGATTACCGCCGGTGGCGGGGTAGCTGACCGGGATGACGGGGGCGGAACCGGGTCGGACCTCGGCGGCCACGGTCGGCCGCACGACGGATGTCGCCGGTCCACCGGGCGGCGGCCCGGCGGTGACCGGGTCGGTGGCGGGTTGCCCGGCGGCGGGCAGGCCGCACCCGGTGAGCAGCGCCACCACCAGCAGTGACGCCATCGAGGCGGGACCCCAGCGGCGGGTAACCTTCGTCGACATGTCTCTCCCCTCGCGCGTCGCTCGGCGGCGGCGCGGAGGAGAAGACGGGTGACAGTGGCGAAAAGTTGATGTGACCCAGCGCTCAACCTTTTGCCGACCTCGCCCGTCTCTAGCTCTGTGGCACGGGGAGGGTTCGCGGTGGCGCGGGGTGACGCCGATTTCGTCGAGTTCGCGCGAGCGGCTTCCGCGCGACTGGTGCACGCCGCGTTCCTGATGACCGGTGACCACCACCAGGCCGAGGACGCCGCGCAGACCGCGCTGGTGCGCACCTACGCGTCGTGGTCGCGCATCCACGACGACGACGCCTACGGGTACGCCCGCCGTACGCTGGTCAACCATCTGGTCGACGGGTGGCGACGGCCGATGCGGGAGTACCCGACCGACGAGGTGCCGGAGCAACGGCGTGGCGACGTGGCAGACGACGTGGCAGACGACGTGGCCACCCGGCGCTGGTTGATCACCATCCTCGGCGCGCTCAGCCCGCGGGAGCGCGCCATCGTCGTCCTGCGCTACTACTTCGACCTGCCCGAGGCGCAGGTGGCCCGGGAACTCTCCGTATCCGTCGGCACGGTCAAGAGCACCAGCTCGCGAGCCTTGGAGAAGTTGCGCACCGCCGCGCCCCGCACGGCCGACGAGAGGGCGCGCCGATGAGCGAGCTGGAACGGCTCCGCGACGCCATGCGGGCGACCGAGCGCCCCGACGTCGTGCTCGATCTGGCCACCGTGATGCGCGAGGGACGTCGGCTGCGTACCCGTCGACGCGTGGCCGGAGCCGGGGCGGTGACGCTCGCGACCGGCCTGGCCGCCGTGGTCGTCGTGGTGGCTGTCGGCGCGTCCGGGCCGGGCGATCCGGCGCCGACCGAGCGCCCGCAGCCGGTCGCCGTCGCTCCACCGTCGGTCGGTGTCTCGCCGCGGGCGGAGAAGTCGCCGGGCTCCACGCCGCCGCCGACGGTGGGCCGCGACGTGCCGCAGCCGAAGCCGTTGGGCCAGATCGTGGACTCCCAGGTGCGGCACGGCACCGACCGGCGGGTCTACTACTTCGTGTCGGTGTCCGTGCCCGGCGAACCCAAGGTGTCGATCGGTCTGGCCGCCGGTCGCCAGGCTCCGGACGGCTCGCTGAGCACGGACATCCTGGTCAACGACGTCCGCGGCAGTGACCGCAGCGCCGGGTTCCACCAGATCGGCTACGACGAGGGCGCTGACGCGCCGGTGCCCACCTTCGGCTACTTCGTCGGCCCCGCCAAGCGGATCATCGGCACTGTCGACGATCGGCAGGTCGACGCCCGCGTGGTGCCATGGAGCGCCGACAAGCAGGTGATGATCTTCTGGTTCGACCCGGCGCAGCTCAGTCCGGGGGAGCGGCTGGACGGCATCGTCGCCCACGACGCCAGCGGCCGCCGACTCTGACGCGCTGCTGCCGCTCAGGCCAGCCGACGCTCGATGGTCACCGTCGTCCCCTCGGCGGTGGAGACCAGCCGCACGTCACCGTAGGCGTTCATCAGCAGCGCGCCGCGTCCCCGGTCCATCGCCGGCCGGCGGTCCCGCCAGGTACCGAAGTCCCGAATCGAGATCCGGATCAGACCGCCACCCACCTGGACGCGCACCCGTACCTCTGGACGGCTGGGTCGCTGTGCGTGCTCGACGGCGTTGTTCATGGCCTCGGAGGCGGCGAGCAGGAGATCTTCCAGCACATCCGGGTCGACGTCCAGCTCGACCAGCGCGCCCCGGACGTCCCGACGCATCGCGGCGGCCGAGGTCGGCGCGGACGGGAGCGTCCACCCGACGTCCAGGAGGTCGCCCAGCCCGTCCGGCTCGGCCGGCGCCGGCTCGATGACGACCGCGTCGCGGACGGGGTCGACCGTCGGGCTCGGCGTGGCGGGACCGACCGGGGCGGTTCGGGCCGGGGGAGCTGCGGCAGCGACCGTCGGCGGGTCGCCGACGACGGCCACGGCAGGGGTACGGTCGCGGGCCCGGCGGATGCTGGCCCTGATCCGGGCGATCAACTCGGCCGCGGCGAACGGTTTGACCACGTAGTCGTCGGCACCCAGGCTCAGGCCCTCCACGCTGGCCTCCCCACCCGCACGGGCGGAGAGCACCAGCACCGGCAGCGCCCGGGTCGTCGGGTCGGCGCGTAGTCGGCGCACCAGGTCGAAGCCGTCCAACACCGGCATCATCACGTCGGTCAGGACCAGGTCGGGCAGATCACGGTGAATCTCGTCGAGGGCCTGCCGGCCGTCCGTGACGGCCCGCACCCGCCAGCCCTGCCCGGTGAGCAGCCGGGTGAGGTACGCCCGCATGTCGGCGTTGTCGTCGGCGAGCAGGATCCGGGCCCCGGCCAGCTCGTCGGTGGCCGCCCCGGACGTGGGATCGGGCTCGGTCGGCGCGTCGTCCGGTTCGGTGAGCCAGCCGATCGCCTCTTCGACCGCGGCGCGGGCCGCGTCACCCCGCCCGTCCACCGCCGGCCCGGTGATCGCGGTGCGGTGCGCCGCCGACCAGGGCAGCGTCACGGTGAACCTGCTGCCGACGCCCACCTGGCTGGTCACGCGTACGTCGCCGCCCTCCAGCCGGGCCAACTCGTGCACCAGGGCCAGGCCGATGCCGGTGCCCTCATGACTGCGCGAGCGGGCGCCCCGCACCCGGTGGAAGCGTTCGAAGAGTTTCGGCAGGTCCCGTTCCGCGATGCCGATGCCGGTGTCCGCGACGGTGAGGCGTACCTCCTCGTCGTCGGTGTCCAGGGTGACCCGGATACGGCCGATGAAGGTGTACTTCAGCGCGTTGGAGAGCAGGTTCGTGACGATGCGTTCCCAGTTGACCGGGTCGACCGCGACCGGTCGGGGCAGCGGCGGGCAGCTCACCTCGAGGGTCAGCCCGGCCCGCTCCACGGCGGCCCGGAACACCCCGGCGAGTTCGGCGGTCAGCGCGGCCAGATCCACCATCCGGGCGTCGCTGCGCGCCCGCCCGGCCTCCAGGCTGGAGAAGGTGAGCAGGCTGTTGACCAGCGTCAACAGTCGGGTGGCGTTACGCCAGGCGGTCTCCACCCGCTCCCGCTGCACCGCCGCCAACGGCGCGGTGGCGTCGGTGAGGGCGTCGGTCAGCGGGCCGAGGATGAGGGTCAACGGGGTACGGAACTCGTGGCTGACGTTGGCGAAGAAGTCGGTCTTGACCCGGTCCAGTTCCGCCATCGCCTCGACCCGGCGCCGCTCCTCCTCGTACTCGCGGGCGTTTCGCAACGCCACGGAGATCTGCTGGGCGAGCAGTTGGTGGAAGGAGTGGTACGCCTCGTCGAGCCCTCGGCTGGGGCTGACCCCGGCGAGCAGGACGCCGAGCGGCTGATCCTCGTCGGCGGAGGGCAGCGGCAGCGCCAGCGCGGTGCGGACCGGGTCGTTCCACGGGCCGGCGGGCAGCGGCAGCCGGTCGGCGACGTCGGTCACCGGGGTCGCCCTGCCCTCGGCGGCGTCCGGCAGCCCCCAGGCGTACGCGGGCGGACCCGGGTCGGTCAGCTCGACGGCGTCCGGCAGGGCCCGAGCGTGCCGGTGATCGCCGCCGGTGCAGGCGACCCGGCGCAGCGCCGTGCCGTCGCGCAGGTAGATGGCGGCGAACGGCACGTCCAGGGGGTGACCGTCGATCACGTCGATCAGCCGGGCGGCGGTGGCGTCCACGTCGACGGTGCGCCCGTCGCCGAGCACTGACAGATCACGCAGGAGACGGAGCCGGCGTTCGCCAACCACCTGCTGGGTGACCTCGCTGCACACGGTCAGGACGCCGACGGTGCGGCCGTCGTCGTCGCGGGCCGGGGCGTGCGAGACGCTGAAGTACGCCTCCTCGCGGTAGCCGGCCCGCTCCAGCAGTAGTTGCAGCGCGGGGACCCAGCTGGCCACCCCGGTCGCCATGGCCTCCTCGATCAGCGGGGCGAGCACGGGCCAGCCCTCGGCCAGCGTCACCCGTACGTCGTCGCCGAGCGCGGCGGGGTGCTTGTCGCCGATCAGCGCCGAGTACGCGTCGTTGTAGAGCTGGGAGTAGCTCTCGCCCCAGAGCAGCAGCATGGGGTACCGGGAGGAGAGCACCATCCGGACGGCGGCGCGCAGGCTCTGCGGCCAGCCGCCGACCGGGCCCAGCGGGGTGTCGGCCCAGTCCAGTCGGGCCATCAGCCGCCCGGTGTCGCCGCCGCCGAGGAACAGGTCAGTGCTGGGTCGCGTCACGCTCGATCCGACCCCATCGCAAGCCCCCGTTCCGGGCCCAACGACCCCTGCCGCGTTACCTACCCATCCTGACACCTCTACTCACCTGTGCCGAC
>NZ_JBEZEH010000124.1:0-21317 GCF_040648775.1 Micromonospora sp. NPDC049089 | reverse complement strand
CCGCGCCGGCCCACCCTCCTGGGGAGGGCGGGCCGGCGCGATGGTGCGAGAGGCGCGATGGTGCGAGAGGCGCGATGGTGCGAGAGGCGCGATGGCGCGAGAGGCGCGATGGTGCGAGAGGTCAGCGCACCCGGCGGCGGCCGTGGGTACCGGCGACGATCGCCACGCCGACAGCGGCGAAGGCGACCTGCAACATCAGCTCGATCCAGTCGATTCCGCTGGTCTCGTCGACGCCGAGGGCACCGGCGACGAGTGTGCCGAGGATCGCCGCGACCACACCGATGAGCAGTGTCAGCCAGATGGGGATGTTCTGCTTGCCTGGCACGACCAGCCGGCCCAGCGCGCCGATGACCAGGCCGATGATGATGGCGGCGAAAAAGCCGGAGATTTCCACGGAAAGCCGTCCTTCAAGAGAGAGATGTAGTCGACGGCTTGATTGCCCCAAGCAACCAACCCCAAAACATCCCCACCCCACCCCCACCCCAGCCCACGCACCCCAGCCCACGCGATCTTGCACTTTGTGCTGCCGCAATGCGGCTTACACCACATATATCACCGCAGAAAATGCAAGATCGCGGGAGAGCGGGTCTCCCGCACGGCGGCAACCCCCTACGCCGTCGATCATGGAGTTGTGGTGGTGCACAGAACGGTTGTTCGCGGCTAAAGCGGCCACCACAAGTCCATGATCGACGGAGTGGGGGTGCGGGGGGCGGGGCGGGGCGGGGGGTGCAGGGCCGGGCGGGGCGGGGCGGGGCGGGGATCGGCGCTGGCGGGTCCCTCTGTTGTGCGGGGACGGGTCGGTGGTTTCCGTCCGTCGCGGTGTGCCTTTGGGTCGCCTTACCGGCGCTAGGATGACCGCCGTGCAGTTCGGGGTGCTCGGGCCGCTCGCCGTGACCACGGACGTCGGCGAGCCGGTGGTGGTGCCCGGCACCAAGGTGCGGGCGTTGCTGGCCGATCTGCTGGCCAACCGCAACCAGGTGGTCTCGGCGGACCGCCTCATCGACGACCTGTGGGGTGACGACGCCCCCGCCAATCCGACCGGGGCCCTCCAGGTGCGGATATCGCAGCTGCGCAAGGCGCTCAACGATGCCGAGCCCGGCGCCCGCGAGCTGGTCGAGTCCCGGCCACCGGGCTACCTGCTGCGGGTCGACGCGGTCGACGTCGACCGCTTCGACGAGCTGGCCCGCTGCGCCGACGTCGACAGGCTGACCGAGGCCCTCGCCTTGTGGCGCGGCGAGGCGTACGCCGACGTGGCCGACGCCGAGTTCGTGCGGGCCGAGGCGGCCCGCCTCGCCGAGCAGCGCCTCGTCGTTCAGGAGCGGTTGGCGCAGGCCCGGCTGGCCCGGGGTGAGCATGACCTGGTGGCCGCTGACCTGGCTGAGCTGGTCGCGAGGCATCCGCTGCGCGAGGGCCTGCGGGCGGTGCAGCTACGCGCGTTGTACGCGGCCGGCCGCCAGTCCGAGGCGTTGGAGAGCTACGCCGAGCTGCGGGCCCGCCTCGCCGAGGAGCTGGGCCTCGACCCCGGCCCGGAGCTGGTCGCCCTGCACCGCAGGATCCTCGAACAGGATGCCGGCCTGAACGCCCCGCCGAAGGCCGCGATCGTCCGGGGCAACCTGCCGGCCCCGCTCGACGAGTTGATCGGGCGGGACGAGGCGCTGGCCGAGCTTCGGGCGCTGCTGCCCCGGCAGCGGCTGGTCACGCTGGTCGGCCCGGGCGGCGTCGGCAAGACCCGGCTGGCCACCGAGACGGCCCGAACGGCGTCCTATCCGGACGGCGTCCGACTGGTCGAGCTGGCGCCGCTCCCGGCCGGTGACGCCCGCGTCGCCGAACAGGTCCTCGCCGCTCTGGGCGCACACGAGGCCGCCGGAACAACCCAGTCCCCCGCCGACCGGTTGGTCACGGCCCTGCGGCACCGGCAGTTGCTGCTCGTGCTGGACAACTGCGAACACGTCATCGAACCGGTCGCCGAGCTGGTCGCCCGGCTGCTGCGCGACGTGCCCGGGGTGAGCGTTCTGGCCACCAGCCGGGAGCCACTCGGGCTGACCGGTGAGCGGCTCTGGGAGGTACCCCCACTGCCGGTGCCCGACGACGGTGACCTGGACGCGGTCCGGCGCTCGGCGGCGGCCCGGTTGTTCGTCGCCCGCGCCGCCGCGCAGCAGCGCGGTTTCCGCCTCGACGGGCCGACCGCGACGGCGGTGGCCCAGCTGTGCCGCCGCCTCGACGGGCTGCCGCTGGCGTTGGAGCTGGCCGCGACCCGGGTCCGCGCGCTGGGCGTACGCGGGGTGGTGGACCGGCTCGACGACCGGTTCCGGCTGCTCACCTCCGCGCAGCGGGACGTGCCACAGCGGCAGCGGACGCTCACCGCGGTGATCGGTTGGAGCTGGGACCTCCTGGACGAGTCCGACCGGGTGGTGCTCGCCCAACTGGCGGTGTTCCCGGACGGCTGCACCCCGGAGGCTGCCGAAGAGGTCTGCCGAACCGACCTGGACGCCCTCGCCCGGCTGGTGGACCGATCGCTGGTGGTGCTCGACGACTCCGGCGCGGCCCCCCGCTACCGGCTGCTCGAATCGGTGGCCGCCTTCTGCCTGGACCGTCTCAGCGACGCCGACGAGGTACGTGGGCGGCACGCCTCCTACTACACCGAGCTGGCCGAACGCGCCGACCCCGGGCTTCGCGGGGCCGACCAGCAGCGGTGGCTGGCGCTGCTCGACACCGAGCTGGCGAACCTGCGGTCGGCGCTGGCGCACGGTGGCGGGCTGCGCCTGGCGGTCGCACTGAGCTGGTACTGGTTCCTGCGCGGCCGACTCACCGAGGCACGGCGGGCGCTGGCCGTGCCCGGCGACGCGGAGCAGGAGGCCCGCGCCGCACCCTGGCGGGTCGGCTTCGCCCTGTCGCAGGGCGAGGTGATCGCACCGGACGACGTGCGCGACGCAGTGGCCGCCGACCCGGACAGCCACGCCGCGTGGTTCGCTGCCAACGCGGTGATCGAACACGGCGACCTGGCCCTGGTCTCGGAGCTGCTACCGACCGCCGCCACCGACGCGTGGACCGAGGCGGCGGTGCTCACCTCCCTGGCGCACATCGCCCACGCCAACGGTGACCAGGCCACCCTGGAGCGCACAGCGACCCGCAGCGCCGCGCTCTTCGCCGACCTCGGTGACCGGTGGGGTCGGCTCCGGGCGACGGAGTGGGTGGGTGGGCTGGCGGATATGCGCGGCGAGCACGAGCGCGCCGCCGCGCTGCACCGGGAGGGGCTGCGCTGGGCCGAGGAGTTGGCGCTGTGGCCGCAGGTCTGCGCCGAGCTGTCCTGGCTGGCCTGGCTCGCCGTGCAGACCCGCGACTACGCCCAGGGTCGGGAACTGGCCGAGCGCGCGTACGACCTGGCGGTGGAGCAGGGCTCGCCCGGCGCGCTGATCTTCGCGGAGATGAGCCTTGGGCTGGCCGCCCGCCGCGACGGCAAGCTCGACCTGGCCGTCACCCACCTCAGCCGCCTCGCCGACCTGGGCCGGGGAGAGAGCCAATCCGCGCTCTACCTGCCGATGGTGCTGGTGGAGCTGGGCTACGCGGTCGAGCAGGGCGGCGACCCGGACGCCGCGTTGGCCCTGCACATCGAGGCGTTCGAGGTCGCCGAGGCGATGGCGACGATGCGGGACGCGGTCGGCCCGCTGGAGGGGATGGCGGCGGCGGTGCGCTCCCCCGAGGTCGCCGCCCGGCTGCTGGGCGCCGCGGCCGCCGCCCGGATCGCCACGCAGTCCCCCGCCGCGCCGGCCGAACGCGACGACACCGACCGGGTGACCGCACGCCTGAGGGCCGAACTCGGGCCGGAACGTTTCGACGCGCTGCTCGCCGAGGGCGCGCGGCTGAGCCCGGGCGAGGCCCGGGCCCAGCTCTGACCGGTGTTCAGGAGGTCACCTTCGGCTGGTACGAGGCGACGATCACGCCGCTCTTGTGCACCCGGGTGTCGACCAGGTCGAACGATGCCTTGACGTCGGCCAGCGGCGTGGTGAGGCTGGGGCCGCCCTCCAGCACCGGGTGGATCCAGAACCGGACCTCGTCCACCAGGCCCGCCCGGATCAGCTGGGCGGTGACCGAGCCGAAGCCGTACTGGATGATGTTCTTGCCCGGCTGGGCCTTGAGCGCGGTGACCGCCTCGACCAGATCGCCCTGGAGCACCTCCGTGTTGTTCCAGGTGGGGTTGGTCAGGGTGGTCGAGGCGACGTACTTCTTGACGTTGTTGAAGTACGCGGCGCCCGTGGTCGGGTCGCTCTCGTCCCTGGTCGGCCAGGCGGCGGACATGCCGTCGTAGGTGGCCCGGCCCATCAGCATCGCGTCGGCCTCCTCGGTCTGCGCCCCGGCGAGGCCGGCCGCCTCCTCGTCGAAGTACGGCATGGTCCACATCGGGTTCTCGATGACGCCGTCGAGGGTGATGTAGGTCGAGTTGACGAGCTTGCGCATCGGGATCTCCTGGGTGTCTGTCGTGCTCTCCGGTGACACCCAGAACTCTGCCGGAGCCCGCTTACGATTCGCTTCAGGTGCGCTTACCGGCGTCGTCGACGGGGCCCTGCGCCGGGTCGGCCGACGGGATCGGCAGCGCCTGCGGGGTCACCGTGCCGCCGGCCGTCGAGTGGGCCGGGGCGGGGCGGTCACCGCCGCGGCTGTGCAGCCGTCCGCGCCCGGCCGGACCGGGCCGCCGGGTCACCTCGACGGTCACCATCCGCACCGGCGGTGGCGGCGCGGTGAAACGCCCGACGCCCCACCGCACCCAGATCGGGATCCGGCCGGCGTCCGCCTCCGCGCGCAGCTTCTGCACCGTACGGGCCCGGTCGGTGTGGTCGACCTCCACCACGACGGGCGGACCGTCCGGACGGGCACACGCCACGTCGAGCACCGAGTGCCGCTGCTCCAGCGGCGGTGGCAGCGGCAGCACGCTGGGCGCGCGCCGGTAGACCCGCCAGCCCTGGGCCTCGGCCCACCGCACCACCGAGTCGATCACCCGCGCGGTGACCTCGTCGGTGTCCAGGTCGACGAAGGTGACCTCGGCCAGCCAGCGACCCAGGTCCGCGGCCAACCGCTCGTCCTGCGCCGCGACCTCCACCGGCGCAGGATAACGCCTCAGCCGACGACGGTCGCGGTCGCGGCGAGGTGCCGGGTGAGCCAGCCGGTGGTGGCCGTACGGGCCGCCTCGGCGTTGGCCCGCGACAGGAAGTCGTGCCCCTCCCCGTCGAGCACCAGGTGCCCGTGCGGCACACCCCGGTCGGCGAGGGCCTGGGCGACCTGGGCCGACTCGCCCGCCGGCACGTTGGTGTCGTTGGCGCCGTGGATCAGCAGCACCGGCACGTCCAGCCGGTCGATGTGGGTCAGCGGGGAGAGGTCGCGCAGCAGGTCGGCGTCCCGCTGCGGGTCGCCGTACTTGCTGACCGCGGCGGCGGCGATCCACGGCTCGGTGCCGGCGAAGAAGGTCCGGAAGTCGGAGATGCCGCACTCGGCGACCCCGGCGGCGAACAGACCGGGGAAGTTCACCAGCACCGCGAGGACCAGGTAACCGCCGTAGGAGCGGCCCAGGACGCCGAGCTGGCCGGGCCGGGCGACGCCGGCGTCGACGAGGAAGTCGGCGCAGCCCGCCACGTCGGCGATCGCGCCGTAGCGGCCGGCGAGGTTGTCGGCGGCGACGAACGACCGGCCGAACCCGGACGACCCACGGACGTTGGGCGCGAAGACCGCGATGCCCTGCGCCACCAGGGCCTGGAACAGCGGGTTGTAACCGGGACGCTCCTGCGCCTCCGGGCCACCGTGCAGGCTGATCGCCGTCGGCCAGGGGCCCGGCCCGGCCGGGCGGTAGAGCCAGCCGGAGAGCGGCAACCCGTCGCGGGCCCGCAGGTCGACCAGTTGCGGCGCGACACCCGCGTTGTCCGTACGCGGGACGCCCGTGTCCGGCCGCAGCGGGCGCGGCGCCCCGGTCGACGGGTCGACCAGCCACACCTCCCGGGGGTGCACCGGCCCCTGTGCGGTGAGGCAGAGCAGGCCGCCGTCGGCGGCGAAGACGGCGTCGCCGAGCACCTCGCCGGGGGCGGCGACGGCCCGCTGCACACCGCTGGCGAAGTCGAGCAGGCTCAGCTCGCTGCGCCCGCCGTAGGTGTTCCACAGCAGCGCGCCGCGCTGACCGTCCGCGCTGGGCGTGACGTGTTCCAGCTCGGCGTCCGGTCGTCCGGCGAGCCGGGTCGGCGGCTGCTCCGGTCGGGTCAGGTCGACCCGTACCAGCGCGGCGAGTTCGGAGTACGCGTCGGTGCGGGCCAGCACGCTCGTTCCGTCCGGGCCGAACCAACCCTGGTCGGTGCTGCCCCGCCCGGTGTCCGGGCAGAGCCGCCGGCGGACGCCGGTGGCCACGTCGAGCACCTCCAGCCAGCGGGCGTTACGGGGGCCGCGGCGCAGCAGCGCGGTGCCCGCGTCCGGGGTCACGTCCAGGAGGGTGAGCAGGTCGCCCTGGGCGAGCACCCGCCGGTGCCCGGTGGCCGCGTCGACAAGCAGGGCCTGCCCGTGCTCGTCGGTCTCGGTGACCGCCAGCACCGCGCCGTTCGGCAGCCAGCCGGCCAGCGCGGCGCTGCGGCGGCCGAACCCGGCAATCTGGTGGCGTCGCGTGCCGTCCGGGCGCAGCACCCACAGCTCGGTGCGGGGCGCGCCACCGGGGGCGACGACACAGGCCAACCACTGGCCGTCCGGGGACCAGCTCAGCGCGAGAACCGGTTCGTCGCCGACGGGCAGCGCGACGGGCGCACCCGCGTCGACCTCGCAGACCCAGACGCCGGGCGTGCCGGCCCGGTCGGAGAGGAACGCCACCTGGCGGCCGTCGGGGGACGGCGCGGGGGCGAAGTCCTCGCTGATCGGCACCGGTGGTGACACCGGCCGGTGGCTCGCGGGTCGGGGCCGCCGGGTGGTGCGCGGCGGCTCAATCCGTACGCTCATCTAAACCCCGATCCGCTGCAACCAGAGCTCCAGCAGTCCCAGCTGCCAGAGCGCGTTGGAGCCCAGCGTGGTCCGCCGGGCGTTCGGCGCGTCCAGTAACTCCTCCAGGTAGTCCTTGCGGAACAGGCCCCGCTCGCGCGCCGGCCGCGCGGTCAGCGCGTCCCGCACGTCGTCGAGCAGTGGACCGGAGAGGTGCCGGATGGCGGGCACCGGGAAGTAGCCCTTCGGCCGGTCGATCACCTCGTCCGGGACGATGCCCCGACTCGCGGCCTTCAGCACCCCCTTGCCGCCCTGCGCGAGCTTCATGCTCGGTGGGCAGGCAGCGGCCAGCTCGACCACCTCGTGGTCGAGGAACGGCACGCGGGCCTCCAGCCCCCAGGCCATCGTCATGTTGTCGACCCGCTTGACCGGGTCGTCGACAAGCATCACCAGGCTGTCCAGGCGCAGCGCCGCGTCCAGCGCGGTGTCCGCGCCGGGCGCGCCGAAGTGCGCGGCGACGAACTCCAGGCTGGCGTCCTGGTCGAGCATCCACTCGGGCGCCAGGTGCCCGCCGAGCGCCTCGTGGCGACGATCGAAGAACACCCGGGCGTACGCCTCGACGGCGTCCGCGCGGGCCACGTTGGCCATCGGCGGGTACCAGTCGTAGCCGGCGAGGATCTCGTCGGCGCCCTGTCCGGACTGCACCACTGTGATGCGCTGCGAGACCTCCTCGGAGAGCAGGTGGAACGCGACGCAGTCGTGGCTGACCATCGGCTCGCTCATCGCCGCGATGGCCTGGTGCACGGCGGGCACGAACCGCTTCGCGCCGATGCGGATCTGCTGGTGGTCGGTGTCGAAGTGGCGGGCCATCAGGTCGGAGTAGTGGAACTCGTCGCCGCTCTCCCCCGCCGCCGCCTCGAAGCCGATGCTGAAGGTGGCCAGGCCGGTCTGGCCCTGCTCGGCCAGCAGGGCGACGATCAGACTGGAGTCGAGACCGCCGGAGAGCAGCACGCCGACCGGCACGTCGGCGACCATCCGCCGTCGTACGCCGGTGCGCAACGCCGCCATGAGCCGTTCCTGCCACTCGTCGGCGGACATGGTGGGGGCGGCGGCCCGGTTGAACTGCGGCCGCCAGTAGGTGGTGTCGGCGCTCCGGCCGTCCGCGGTGATCACCCGGACGGTGGCCGGCGGCAGCTTCCGGACCCCGGCGAGGATCGTGCGCGGTGGCGGCACCACCGAGTGGAAGCTCATGTAGTGGTGCAGGGCCACCGGGTCGAGGTCGGTATCCACCTCACCGGCGGCGAGCAACGCCGGCAGGGTCGAGGCGAAGCGCAGCCGGCCCGGCCCCTCGGCCAGGTAGAGCGGTTTGATGCCGAGCCGGTCCCGGGCCAGCACCAGGGTGTGCGTGGCCAGCTCGACCAGGGCGAACGCGAACATCCCGTAGAACCGTTCGACGCAGGCCGTCCCCCACCGGTGGTACGCCTTGAGGATCACCTCCGTGTCCGAGGTGGACCGGAAGGAGTAGCCGGCGGCGGTCAGCTCGTCGCGCAGCTCCCGGTAGTTGTAGACGCAGCCGTTGAAGACCACTGCCAGACCCAACTCGTGGTCGACCATCGGCTGGGCGCCCGCGTCGGACAGGTCGATGATGCGCAGCCGGCGGTGGACCAGGGCCACCGACCCCTGCTGCCACCGACCCTCGCCGTCCGGGCCACGGGAGGCCAGGGCGGGGAGCATCCGCTCGACGGCGGCCAGGTCCGGTGGCGCCCCGTCGAGGCGGAACTCGCCTCCGATACCGCACATGGCTCACACCTCTCATCGGCTGGATCCGCTGGGGGCGCTGACCGGTCCAGGCTTGGCGGACCGGGTTGCGTCCCGATGACGGGTGGGTCAAGCGTCGGTTACGCCGACGGTTCGTCGGCTCCACCGAGCAGCCAGGTGTCCTTGGAACCGCCGCCGCGCGACGAGTTGACGATCATGCTGCCGGCCGGCGCCACCCGGGTCAGCGCCACCGGCGCGACCTCGGCGGTGTCACCGAGGAACACGAACGCCCGCAGGTCGACGTGGCGGGGAGCCAGCGCGGTGCCGTCGAAGACCGGGTGGGTGGTCAGCGCGATCATCTCCTGGGCGATCCACCGGTGCGGGGCAGCGAGGATCTGGTCCCGGACGGCGTCCAACTCCTCCGCCTCGGCGCGGGGGCCGATCACCACCCGGTCACCGCCGTACCCGTCGACCGGCTTGAGGACCAGTTCGTCGAGCCGGCCCAGCACCTCGGCCCGCTGTTCGGGCAGCCCACACAGGTACGTCGGCACGTCCCCGAGCAGCGGCTTCTCGCCCAGGTAGTACTCGATCAGCCGGGGCACGTACGCGTACAGCGCCTTGTCGTCACCGACGCCGTTGCCCAGCGCGTTGGCCAGTGTGAGCCGCCCGGCGTGCACGGCGGCGAGCAGCGGCCAGCCCAGCGGCACCCCGTCCGCGCCGGGCGCGTGCAGCAGCGCCTCCTCGTCCATCCGCAGGTAGATCACGTCGACCTCGCGGCGGCAGCCCTCGCGGACCAGCCGGACCCGCCCCTCCTCCACCAGCAGGTCGCTGGTCTCGGTCAGCGGCACACCCATCTCGTCGGCAAGCAGCCGGTGCTCGAACCACGCCGGATCACCGGGGCCGCTGCTGAGCACCACCACGGCGGGGTCGTCGGCCGCGGCGGGCGCGGCGGCGACCAGCGCCCGGTACAGCATCGCCGGCGTCTCGTCGGCGGGCAGCAGATCCGCCGGTACCGGCAGCTCCGGCAACACCGCCTGGGTCAGCCGACGGTTCTGCACCGCGTAGCCGATCCCGGAGGGCACCCGCAGGTTGTCCTCCAGCACGTACCACCCGCCGTCCGGGTCCCGGACGAGGTCGGTGCCGGACACCTGGGCGCGGGTGCCCCGCCGGCCCATCAGCGCCCCGGTCGGGCGCAGGCCGGGTGAGGACTCCACCACCCACGCCGGCACCACACCGTCGGCCACCACCGCCCTATCGGCGTAGACGTCACGCAGGAACGCGTCGAGGGCGCGGGCGCGTTGCACCAGGCCGGTACGCAGGGTCCGCCAGTCGGCGGCGGGCACCACCCGGGGCACCAGGTCGACCGGGAAGAGCCGGGTGCTCGCCTCGCCGGCCACGCTGAACGTCACGCCCCGGGCCCGCTGCTCCTCGTCCCGGTCGTGTTCGCGTCGACGCAGGGCCCCGGCGCCGAGTTGGCGTAGGGCAGCGAGCATCGGGGCGTACGCCGGTTGCGGTCCGGCCGGTCCGAAGACCTCGTCGCCGGCGTCGGCGTACGTGGGCAGCGCCGGCGGCGTCGGCGTACCCGGCAGCGGCCCGCGGACCCGACCCCGGGTCTCGTCGAGCAGCAGGTCGACCACGTCGGCCAACCGGCCCCGTCGTTCGTACGCCCGCCGCTGCCGAGCGGCGGAGCTGCCGCGTTCCAGCGCGTACCGGGTCAGCTCGCTGACCTGCTCCCAGTCCCCGGTCGCCTCCAACTGTGGGCGCAGGTCGCTCACCAGGCGGCGGACCGCCTGGGCGGCCGGCACGGGTCGGGCCGACCGGGGCAGGTCGAGCAGGTCACCTTCCAACCCGGAGCGGGCCGCCCGCCACACGGCGGCGCGCAGCACCGGTGGTCGCACGGCCGTACGCTCCACCCCGGCGCGCAGGGCGGCGACCTCCCGTCGGACGAGCGCCCGGAACAGACCGGTGAGCAGGACGATGGTCTCCACGTCGGCGTTGGCGTCGGTGATCCGCAGCTCCACTGTGGGCACGTGCGCCGACGGTCGGACGTCGAAATAGATCATGGCGGGGTCGGTGATGGTCTCGGAGGAGATCAGCTCGGCGACCAGCGCCTCGTGGTCCGCGGCGCTGGTCACCTCGCCCGGGTCACCGGCGGTGGGCCACCGCTGCCAGACCAGGGACCGCACGCTGGCGTAGCCGCTGTCCTGGCCCATCCAGTACGGCGAGCTGGTGGAGAGGGCGAGCAGCACCGGCAGCCACGGCTGGACCCGGCGGGTGACCGCCACCGCCAGGTCCCGGTCGGAGACGCCGACGTGCACCTGCGCTCCGCAGATCAACTGCTCCCGGGCGAGCATCTGGTACTCGTCGAGCATCCGCCGGTAGCGGGAGGTGGGGGTGACGCTGGGATCGCCGTCGGCGCGCAGCGGCACCGTACCGGCCGCCACGATGCCCAGACCGGCCCGGTCGGCGACCTGGACGGCCGCCTGACGCAGCCCGGTCAGCTCGGCGCGGATCTCGTCCAGGGTGCGGCAGACCGCGGTGTTGGTCTCCACCACGCTGCGGTGCAACTCGGCGGTGAACGAGGCCGCCGGCAACCGGTCGAGCAACTCCCCGGCGCGGGGCACCAACTCCCGGGTGTGCAGGTCGACGACGTGGAACTCCTCCTCCACCCCGATCGTGGCCAGGTCCGCCGGGTCACCGTCGTCCAGCGACAGGACCGGATTCGGACGGGGGGCGGGCAGCGTCCGGCCGTTGCCGGACCGGCTGACCGGCTCGTCGTACGTCGGCGCGTTCGTGGTGTTGTCGGCCATGGTCACCCCGGTTCGCGTGTCGGTGGTCTGGCTGTCCGACGAGCGTTCCCAGGGTTGGTACCGGGGGTGTTTCCGGCGCGTTAAGGTGACGCGCCCGTTCTGTCCGCGCTGCTCAGCGCTGCGGGGCCCGGTACTCGATGGTCGCGGCGACCCGGTTGGCGGTGGCGGCGCCCAGTTCCCGTTCGGTGAGCCACAGCCCCAGATCGAGGCCGGCCGACAGCGCGCCAGCGGTGACCCGGTCACCGTCGTCGACCACCCGCTCGTCGACGACGCTGACGTCGTGGGCGCGCAACTCGTCGTACGCGTTGCGGTTGGTGGTCGCCCGCCGGCCGGTCAGCAGGCCGGCGGCGGCGAGTAGCAGCGCACCGGTGCACACCGACGCCATCCACTGCGCCGATGCCGCCACTGCGGCCAGCTTCGCCGGCAGCACATCGCGCTGCGCCTGCGCCCAGGCACCCTCGGGTGCCCGGTTCAGCCATCCGCCACCCGGGACGATCACGCCTTCTGCCTGACCCAGCACCTCGGGCACCTGGAGTTGGACACCACGCATGCTGGTGACCAGCCCCGATCGTTCGACCGCGACCAGCGCCACGTCGAAGCCAGCCATCGACAACACCTCGAACGGTCCGAAGACGTCCAGTTCGTCGAAGCCGTCGAACACCACGATCTCGATCCGCATACGGCCCAGGATCTCCTGCCGACCGGGCGGCGGCGAGTGGCATCCTTGCCACCATGCGTAAGCATCCTGCCAAGCATCGGGTCGTCGTCCTCGCCCTACCCCGGGTTGTCGCCTTCGATCTGACCATCGCGACGCAGGTGTTCGGCCATGAGGGCCACGGCCGGTACGCGATGACGGTGTGCGCAGTGGACGGAGATTCGGTGTCCACCACCACCGCGGGCCTGGAGCTGACCGTCGCCGCGACGCTCGACGCGCTCGACGACGCCGACACGGTGATCGTGCCCGGATTCCGCCGTGGCCCGGCACCGCCGCGTGCCCTCGATGCGTTGCGGCACGCACACCGCCGTGGCGTCCGCATCGCGTCGATCTGCACCGGCGCCTTCGCGCTGGCCCAGGCCGGTCTGCTCGACGGCCGCCGCGCGACGACCCACTGGGCGCACGCCGATGCGCTCGCCCAGGAGCATCCAGGGATCGTCGTGGACGCGAGTGCGCTGTACATCGACGAGGGTGAGGTGATCACCAGCGCCGGACTCGCCGCCGGTCTGGACATGTGCCTCTATCTCGTCGGCCGCGACCACGGGCAGGCTGCCGCCATTCAACGGGCTCGCCACATGGTCACACCGCTGCACCGAGCCGGTGGTCAGGCCCAGTTCATCCCGGTCGGCGTTCCGGGTGAGGACGACGAGTTGGCCGAGGTCATCACGTGGGCGAGCAGCAACCTGCACCGCCCGATCACCGTCGCGGACCTTGCCCGGCAGGGTGTGATGTCCAGCCGTACGCTGCACCGCAGTTTCCGGAGCCGGTTACGGATGAGCCCACGAGCGTGGCTGATCCAGCAACGGCTGCGGGCCGCCTGCGCCCTGC
Source organism: Micromonospora sp. NPDC049089 (assembly GCF_040648775.1). Classification (NCBI taxonomy): domain Bacteria; kingdom Bacillati; phylum Actinomycetota; class Actinomycetes; order Micromonosporales; family Micromonosporaceae; genus Micromonospora; species Micromonospora sp. NPDC049089. The sequence goes on along the minus strand of NZ_JBEZEH010000124.1, from coordinate 8,267 downwards.
TGGAGAACGGCGGGATCACCATCGACGAGGTCGCACGGCGTACCGGCCTGGGCACGGCGACAAACCTCCGCGCGCATTTCCAGCGGGCTTTCGCCACCACCCCTACCGCCTACCGGCGGGCCTTCACACAGTGACCGTCCGACGGTGGCCGTGGCGCGGTGGTGGTGACAGCCGGTGATGTCGGGGTGTCCCACCGGCCTGGACACCCCGACACCAGCAGTCTCGATTCGATCAATCCCGGTCAAGGAGCCGCCGGGTCACCTCATGTTGGCCACCACGAATGGCGCGTGGCCGTGCAGGTAGTTGGTCCACCCACCGGTCACCGGGGCTCCCGGGCTGAGCAGGTTGGTGGTGTCGGTGCCGACGTCGAGCTTCCAGGCCGTCCAGGAGACGCCGTTCGCCTTCATCCAGTCGATCCAGGACTGCGCCTCCGGCAGGCAGGCCCGGCCGTCGAGACCGCCATCGGCGTTGCTGGCCCCCCACTCCGTGACGAACAGCGCCAGACCCGCACGGATCGCCGCGTCGCCCTTGGCACGCAGCGACGCCCCGTGCGTGCAGGAGTAGAAGTGCAGGGTGTACATCAGGTTGGTGCCGGTGACCGGGCTGGCCGCCGCGACGTCCACGTCCTGTGACCAGGTCGGGGTGCCGAGCACGACGATGTTGTCCGGGTCGGCGGCGCGGATCGCGGACACCACGGCCTGGTGGTACGGCTTGATGACGTTGGTCCAGCTGACCTGGAGTGGCTCGTTGTAGGGCTCCCAGATGACGTTGGGCAGGTGGCCGTACCGGCGGGCCAGGTCACCGAAGAACGCCACCGCCTGGGACTGGTTGTTCTGCGCCTCGTGCGCGTGCCAGTCGACGATCACGTAGACCCCGGCGGTGACCGCGTTGTTGATGATGGTCTCCACCTGCGCGCGGGCCTTGTTCGGGTCGCTGAGGTACGCCCCCGCCGGCTCCACCCCCATGGCCGCGCGGATCACCTGGAGGTTCCAGTTGTCCCGCATCCAGCGCAGCGCGGAGAGGTTCTCGGCGTACGGGGCGGTTTCCCAGTTGAGCCACATGCTGCTGATGCCCCGTAGCTGCACCCGCGCGCCGTTCTTGTCGCACATCGTCGTGCCGCAGACCCGCAGTTGCCCGTGCCGCTCGACCGGCGTGCCGGTGGTCGGCGGCGGGGTGGTGGGCGGCGGGGTGGTCGGGGGCGTGCCACCGCCGCAGGACGCGCCGTTCACAGTGCAGTTGAGCGGGGTGCCGGTGCCGTTGGCAAGGAAACCGAACGACGTCGACGCGCCGGCCCCCAGAGTGCCGTTCCACACCACGTTCGTGAAGGTGTAGTGGCTGCCTGAGGTCGTCTGCTCGGCGTTCCACGACTGGTTGATGCTCGTGCCGGCCGGCAGGTCGAACTCGACCCGCCAACTGGTGATCTGGGCGGACGTGTTGTTGGTGACGGTGACCTGCCCCTGGTAGCCGTTGCCCCAGTTGTTGGTCACGGAGAACACGGCGGTGGCCGCGCTGGCCGGGGTGGCGGCGGCCAGGGCCGCCCCACCGGCGAGCAGGCCGGTGACGGCCAGGGTCGTGACAAGTCTCAGTGTGCGCATGCGGAACCCGCTTCGGATCGACGGTGGTGGTCTGAGGCGGGGCGGCGCCTGGGCGCACAATATCGATCAATGACTATGGGAGCAAGGTGGGAGCAGTGGCCGGAGGGCTCGGCACGGGGGCCCCACACCAGGCCCCGGCCCCGATCAGGCCCCCCGGCGCTCAGGAGGCTCGGCGTACCCGGTAGGCAAGGTGGGTGACGCCGTCGCCCTCGACGACGCTGAACGGGCCGTCCAGCTGAAGTGGGGCGATCTTCAGGTCGCCGAAGAGCGGGACGCCGGCACCGAGCAGGACCGGGACGAGGTCGACGTGCACCTCGTCGAGCAGGCCGGCCTCGACGAGGCCGGCTGCTCCGGCCCTCAACCCAAGGTCGAAGCCGGCGCACCGTCCTCGACACGTCGGCCGAGCCTTCCCCCAGTGTCGACCGAAGCCGTCAGGGCCGTAGGGCGTTGAGCACGAGGTCGGCGTACCGGCGCCACACCGCCGGGTCGCGCTCGTCGAGCACGATGAGCTGCCGGACCGCTCCGCAGAGGATCACCCGGATGTCCTGCTCGCCGGCGTCCGGGCGGATCCTCCCGGACGCTCGGGCTGCCGCCACCAGCTGCCCGATCAGGGCCAGGATGCGCGCGGCGGGCACCAGCCTGCCCTCGAAGAACGCGTCGGCGAGGACCCGGTCGCGGGCGAGGCGTCCGAACAGGTCGGGCACGAAGGAACACCACTCCCGGTACGCGTCGGCGCCGTCGAGCGCCGCGCGGACGCGCTGCTCCAACTCCTGGAACTGCCGCTGGACGACCGCGACGATCAGGTCATCCTTGCTGGGGTAGCTGCGGTAGACCGTCGCGCGTCCCACTCCGGCCCGCTCCGCCACCTGCGGCACCGTCACCTGGAGGCCCTGCTCGGTGAAGAGCTCCCGGGCGGCGTTGATGACCCGCTCGTGGTTGCGACGGGCGTCCAGACGCCGATGGGGAGTCTCCGGGTCGCTCGGCGTCGGTGGGGTCATGGCCTCAGTCTGCCCGCTCGGTCTCGTCGGTCAGCAGCGGCTCGTCGCCGTACACGGTGGTGAGTTCGACGTTGAGCACCGTGGCCACCCGTCCGAACGACCAGTAGTAGCCGATCACCTGGAGCACCTCGACGATCTCGCGCTCGCTGAGGATGTGCCGCACCTGGTCGAAGAGGTCGTCGGAAACGCGTGGCGACCGCACCACCTCGGCGGCGAACCGGATGAGCGTCCGGTCGTACGCCGGAAGGCCCGGGTTGTCGATGTCCCGGCTGCTGATGATCTCGCGAGTGCGCTGGTCGACGCCGGCCGCCTCGGACAAAGGGCCGTGCTGGGCTGCCACGAACTCGCACCCGGCGTACTGGGCCACCGTCAGGATGACCAACTCCCGCGAGCGGGCGGGCAGCTCCAACGAGGTGAACTGCGCCCTCGCGAGCTGGATGAAGAGCTTCACGGTGCCGATCGAGTGGGTCATCATCTTGACCATCGGATCGGGCGGCAGGGCGGACAGGAAGTCGCGGACGTCGGTGGGAATCGCGTTCGGGTCGGGGTCGGTAAGGCGGGGCATGGCTCTCTCCTGTTTCTGGTCGTCGAGGTGGGTCAGGCGGGCAGGTCGAAGCCCGTTTCGCTGAGGTGGCGGAACCGACCGTCCTCGGCGTACGACCCGAAGATGGCGATCTCCCGCTTGGCGGTCGACCCGTCGGCCATGGTGATCTCGAAGACGTGTCGTTCGGCGTAGCGGAGACCGTCGCGCAGCTCGTCGAGGACCCGCACGGTGCCGCTGACGATCTGACCCCGTACCTGGGTCACCATCTCGACGAATCCGGCCCTGTCGAGGGTCTCGCCGTCGCTGCGGTGGGTGTAGTCGGGGGCGTAGAACTCGTCGAGCGCCTCGGTCAGGTCGCGCGTCGGCTCGAAAACCACCGCACGCAGGGCGTCGCTGATCAGTACCGGTTTCATGGGGCTCCTCGTGGGTCACAGTGGGACACATCCGGACTCGTGGGTCCGCTTAATCTCCACCGTACCGGACTCCCGAGTCCACTTCCCGGTGAGTGTCGTCACGTACCCCGGGGAGCGGCTGTGCCCGCCACGGCGGGTGCGGGTCCGCCGCTCCGGTCGTAGCGTGGGGCGCATGCGAACCACCACGCTGGGCAGCACCGGACCCGAGGTCGGCGTCATCGGCCTCGGCTGCATGGGCATGAGCCACGGCTACGACATCACCGGCCCTCGCGACGACGACACGTCGATCGCCGTCATCCGCCAGGCACTGGACCTGGGCGCGACGCTGATCGACACGTCCGACGTGTACGGGCCGTACACCAACGAGGAGCTGGTCGGGCGGGCGCTGGCCGGCGGGCACCGGGAGCGGGCCGTGCTGGCCACGAAGGTCGGCCTGGTAGCCACCTCCCCCACCGGCGGCCCCGGCAACTCACCGAAGATTGGCAACAACGGCCGTCCGGAGCACATCCGGGCGGCGATCGACGAGAGCCTGCGCCGGCTCGGCACCGACCACGTCGATCTCTACCAGCTGCACCGGGTCGACCCGGAGGTGCCCATCGAGGAGTCCTGGGGCGCGATGGCCGAGGTCGTGGCGGCGGGCAAGGCCCGGCAGCTCGGGTTGTCCGAGGTGACTGTCGCTCAGATCGCGCGGGCCCAGGCGGTGCACCCGGTCGCGTCGGTGCAGTCCGAGCTGTCGCTGTGGACGCGCGACCCGTTGGCCGAGGTGTTGCCGTACTGCGGCGAGCAGGGCATCGCCTTCCTGCCGTTCTCCCCGCTCGGTCGCGGTTTCCTCGCCGGCCGGTTCACCTCGTTCGACGACCTGCCCGCCGACGACTTCCGGCGTGGCCTGCCGCGCTTCCAGCAGGACGCGCTGCGCGCCAACCTCGCCATCGTCGCCCGGGTCCGGGAGATCGCCGACCGGGCCGGCGTCAGCCCCGCGCAGGTCGCCCTCGCGTGGGTGGTCGCCCAGGGTGACCGGGTCGTTCCGATCCCCGGCACCAAGACCCCGAAGTACCTGGTGGACAACTGCGCTGCCGCTGACGTGCGGCTCAGCGCCGAGGACCTGGCGGACCTGGACGCGCTGCCCGCTCCCGAGGGTGGCCGCTACTAGGGCGATGCCCTACCGCTCCGGCGGCCCGGCACCACGCGGCCGGGCCGCCACCGGCGGGCCGAACCTGACCCCGACACCTGGCGAGTAGAGCACGCTCACCGGTGGCCCGACCGGCGCCGGCAGCCCGGCGGCGGCGACCAACTCGTCATCGAGGTGCAGCACCTCGGCCCGGTGCAGTGGCCAGCTCGGATGCCAGTTCGGCAGGTGCAGCGTGCGCCCGTAGGCCCGGGTGTGCAGCCCCCAGCGGGCGGTGACGAAGTGTTCCAGCGGGGTCGGCTCGACGATCCGCTCCCCTACCCGCACCACCATCCGGCTCGACGCGCCCGCCGGCCCCGGCCACCGTCGCCGGCAGCGGTAGGTGCGACGGTCGCCGTCGCGATCCAACCGCATCGACGACCAGAGGTACGGCAGGCGCAGCGTCGCCCGCGCCACCAGCACCGGCACCAGGCGGGACGCGTCGAGCGACCGGAACACCACAGCTCGTCGGCCGGCGTCGTCGACGGAGTAGAGCCGGACGTTGGTCTCTGCGAACGTGCCGAAGTACGGCACCCCCGGGCCACGGCCGAAGCCCAGCCCGACCATCCGGAAACCGATCAGGCCCACGTAGCTGACCCCGTCCACGGTGTCCGGACGGGTGCCGGCGGGCAGCAACGGCGCGACGAGGGCCGGAGCGACGGCCCAGTGCAGGAAGGTGAGGTCCTCCCAGCGCTGCCGCAGCAGCGTCCAGGGAAACGCCTGCCGGGGTGCGTGGTCTACCGGTTCGGGGTGCACGCTCCCCATCGTGGCTCAGACGGTGGGCCGGCGTGACCCCAGGCGGGCGCCGATGGTCAGCACGCCTCGTAGGACGGTCGGCGGCCCCGGGCATCGGCACGCCGGTCCGCCGTACGCTTGATGGAGCACAAGCGTTCAGAACAGGTGTTTCGGGGAGGAACTGGGCGTGACGCAGAGCGACGCGGAGCTGGTGGTGCTCGCGCAGGCCGGAGACCCGGCCGCGCTGGGGGCGCTGCTGGCCCGGCACGAGGCCGGGATGCGGGCCGTCGCCCTGAGCGTCCTCGGTTACGGGCCGGACGCCGAGGACGCGGTGCAGGACACCATGGTCGTCGCCCTGCGTCGCATCGGCGAGGTCCGCGACCCGAGCGCTGTCGGCTCCTGGTTGCGAGCCATCGTCCGCAACAACAGCAGGATGGCGTTGCGCGGGCCCAGAGCCGTCCCGGTCGCCGAACCCGAGTGGTTCACCCGCCCCGCCGACACACCCACCCCGGAGGAGGCGCTGGACCGGGCTGCGATGCGCGAGTGGGTGTGGCACTCCATCGGGCAGTTGTCCGAACCTGACCGGCTCGTCACCCTGCTGCGGTACTTCAGCGACGCGTCCTCGTACGAGCAGATCGCGGCCGTGTGTGGCGTGCCGGTCGGGACCGTCCGCAGCCGCCTCAGCCACGCCCGCCGGGCGCTCGCCGGCGGCCTGCGGACGGCGGCGGACGCCGCGCACACGGACGCCGCCGCCTCGAACGACTCGCGGTGGCGGGCGGGCCGCGACATGATCGCCACGGCGATGGGCGGTGACTTCGAGCGGGTGGTCCGCGAGAGCTGGTGGCCGGACGCCGAGATGATCGTGCCTGGCGGCCCACGCGGTGGCCGTGACCTGGCGGTCAACGGCATGGACCGCGACCTGGCCGCCGGGGTACGTCAGCGGCTGCGCAACGTGGTGGGCAGCGGCGACGTGCTGATCTGGGAAACCGACCTGATCAGCCCACCCGACGACCCGGAACACTGCCCACCCGCGGCACTGTGGTTGCAGGTGCTGCGCGAGGGCCGCGTACGCCAACTCACCCTCTTCCACCCCGTGCCCGCGCTGGTCTGAAAAAACTTTCTCCGACCGAGCGAACTTTCCCCGCGACCCGCGCATCTGGTCTGCGTCATGCACCAGTTGCCGTGTCGGCGGACGCCGCGCGGGTCTCGGATCGGGAGATAGTTCATGGGTTTCACCAGCCACGACGTCAGCGCCCTCGCACCCGGTGCCCACACGTTCACAGTGGATGGCGTTCGGCAGGTCTACCACGTCGCCGGCACCGGCCCTGTCTGCGTAGCGCATTCGGGTGGCCCGGGCATCGAGTGGGCGTATCTGCGCACGCCCAGCCTTGAGACGCACTTCACGATGGTCTACGTCGAGCCGGTGGGCACTGGCGCGTCGGGGCAGCTCGACAACCCCGCCGATTACCGTCTCGACACGTATGTCCGGTTCCTGCACGCCGTCGTCGAGCACCTCGGCGAAGACCGGGTGTACCTCCTCGGGCACTCGCACGGTGGCTTCGTCGTCCAGCGGTACGCGCTCGCCCACCCGGACCGAATCTCCGGCCTCGCCCTGTACGACACCTCGCCCGTCACCGGCGCCGAGTTCTGGGGCGAGGCCATGGCCGGCCTCGCCGCCTACCCGCAGCGGCACCCGGACCGGCCGGAGGCAGCGGCGGTCCCGGCTGCCTTTGCGCAGATCGGCGGCGCGACGGACGACGAGTCGCTGGGGGCCGCACTGCGCGCCGCCCTGCCGGTGTACTTCGCGGACTTCTGGGACCGACAGGACGAGTTCGCCCCGTTTCAGGCGGCTGTCCGGATCTGGGCGACGCCGGCCGGCGCGCAGGACCCCACGCCCTTCGACGTGCGGGATAACCTCGGTGAGATCACAGTGCCCGTCGTGGTGATCGTCGGGACGTACGACTTCATCTGTGGTCCTCGCTGGGCCGAGCAGTTGCACGCGGGGCTTCCGGACTCGCGACTGGTGACGCTGGAGCGAAGCGGACACTTCGCGCACATTGAGCAGCCGGTGGAGTTCACCGACGCCGTAGCGGAGCTGCTGAAGCGTTGACCCACAGCGGTGCCGCCCGCCCGAGGTCCGTTCGTCACAGCGGGCAGACCTCGGGGTGCGGGTGCGTTGCACGGTCATAAGCTGATCGCTTTGCTGCACCGTGACGAAGAGGAGACCGCCGTGAGCCAGACCGAACGGATGGATTCCGTCGACGAGTGGAACGTGGCCGAGGACGACGGGGTGCTGGACGCCTCCGACACCCTCGACGACGACCGGGTCGGCGACCCCCTCGACACCGGCATCATCGCCGAGGACCACTGGACGGCGGCAAACCGGTTCGGCACCACGCCAGCCGAGGAGCGGGCGGGTGAGTCCCTGGAGCAGCACCTCGCCCAGGAGGTGCCGGATGTGGACCCGTACGCCGAGGGTGGCGACGACGAGGACGAGTTGACCCGCCGGGGGTACGAGGCGGAGGCACGCGCCGGCCGTCTCGTCGCCTACGACGAGGGCGTCCGCGAGGACGACGAGGCCGAGTCGGTGGCGTGGGACGCCGGCATCGACGCGGGTGCCGCCAGCGCGGAGGAAGCGGCGATCCACCTGGTCGAGGACCCGGACGGGCCCGGCGACGGTCCGTTGCGCTGACGCCGTACCCGCCGCGCTCGGCACCCCGGGGGGTGTCGTGCGCGGCGGGGTGGGGGAGTGGGTGTCGACGGGCGTGCGGTCCAGCTCGCCCTGGGGGGCGTGGAGCTGGGCCGGGGGACGTGGGG
>NZ_JBEZEH010000123.1:0-21453 GCF_040648775.1 Micromonospora sp. NPDC049089 | reverse complement strand
GCCCCCCCGGACGCGGGTGCACCGCGGGGCGCGGGCCGGTCTCCCAGCACGGGAGGCCGGCCCTCGGCGTCCTCACACCGCGATCGCCGCGATGGCGGCAAGCTGCCGATGCTCGTCGGTGGCGGACCGCCGGAGGCGTTCCACCTCGCGGAAACCGGCCCGGCCGAGTCGTTCGGAGACTTCGTCGACCGGCCAGCGGTAGGCGGTCAGGACCTTGTGGTCGAAGGCGCCGACCTCCTCGGCGTCGAAGACGCCCAGGACCAACCGCCCGGCCGGGACCAGCACCCTTCGGAACTCCTTGAGCATGCCGTCGAACTCGGGCGGCGGAAGATGAATCAACGAGTACCAGGCCAGGATGCCGTCGACGGAGTTCTCGGCGATATCGAGGCGTTCCATCGAGCCGAGGTGGAACTCGACGCCCGGGTGGGCCGCCCGCGCATGGGCGATGAACTCGGGGACCAGGTCGATCCCTGCTGCGTCGACGCCCAGCTCGCGAAGGTATCCGGTGAGGTGGCCAGGCCCGCACCCCAGATCGAGCACCCGGCCGGGCCGGCTGCCCAGGTGTCGCCGGATGAGGGCGAGGTCGTCGGCGTCCACCTGCTGGCTCGTGCCGAACAGCTCGATGTAGAGCTCCGCGACGGACGTGTAAGCCTGTCGCACCGTGTCCGTTTCCATCGTGGAACCATACGGGTCACCGGGCCTTGCCAGGTCGGCCTACCGTGACGGGCATGACACGTCGAGCCACACTGGCCGGCATTTCTGCGGGCCTGCTCATGCTGGGTTGCTCGGTTGGCGCACCAAAGGACAGTGCACCCAAGCCTCGATCCGCCCCGGCCTCGGCGGCCAGCGCCGATGCCACAATGACGGCCGAGGCGATCGGTCTGCTGCGGACGGGTACGGCGTTCGTCGATCGGACGAGTTTTCGCAGCGACGTCGATATCGCCAGTCAGATCGCGGCGCTGTCGCACAGCGACAACGTCCGCAAGCGCTCGATCGCCACCATCTCGGCGCCGGGTGGGGTCATCGAGATCCGGATGATCGACGACGAGGTCTACATGAAGGCTGGCGCACTCCTTCGCGGTGTCGGCGACGGTTGGATGGTCCTCGACCCAGCCCGGTTGCCGCCGGACTTCGCCCTGAGCTTCGCGCCGGGCAGAAACGACTTCGGCGGCTCCGGCCGCCTCATCGACGCGATCGTCACCGCACGGGTGAACGGCACCCAGATCACCGGGACGATCGACGTGACCCGGGTTGCCGCCGGCAACGGGATCAGCTTCCGCCCCCCTCCCGGTGGTGTCTTCCCGGACGGCGCGCGCAGCCACGCTTTCCGGGCGACGCTGGACACCGAGGGTCGGCTGGTCAGCTTCCTGATCCCGGAGGCCAACGGGTTGCCGAACGCGTCCCTGCGCTACAGCGACTTCGGTACGACAGTCACTGTCGCTCGGCCGACCGGGGCGGTCGCCGCCCCCGATGCCCTCTATCCCCAGCTCGGCATGGGTGGAGGGGAGTAGCGGCGACCGACACTTGCCTATCGCGGCTAATGCGGTTAGCCTTTAGCTAATCACGTTAGCTTGGTGGAGGACGTCATGACCGAATACCTGAACATCGCCGGCAACACCCTCGCGTACGAGGTGACCGGGCAGGGCCCACTTGTCGTCCTGGCGCACGGCATGGGCGACAGCCGGCACTCCTACCGGTTTGTCGCGCCGGCCCTCGCCTCGGCCGGATACCGGGTCGCCAACGTCGACATCCGTGGCTGCGGCGACTCCAGTCTCGGCTGGGACGGCTACAGCCGCACCGACATCGCTGGTGATCTCGTCGCCGTCGTGCGCCACCTCGGAGGCCCCGCCGTGATCATCGGCCAGTCGATCAGCGGCGGCGCCGCGACCATCGCGGCCGCCACCGCCCCCGAGCTGATCACCGGCGTCATCGAGCTGGCGCCGTTCACCCGCGCGCAGTCCTTCGACCTGGGTGGGCTGGTGCGGGTGAAGCGCTTCCGCGCCGGCTACCTCCAACTGGCGCAGGTGCTCGTCCGGGGCAGCGTGGCGAACTGGCGCAGATACCTCGACGTGGCGATCCCCACCAAGCCCGCCGACTGGCACGGTGAGCTGGCGCGCATCGAGGCCAAGATGAGTGAGCCCGGCCGGATGAAGGCCCTCCAGTCCATGGCCAAGAGCAGCCCGGCCGACGCCGGTCGGCAACTGCCGAACGTCACCTGCCCGGTCCTGGTGATCCAGGGCAGCGTCGACCCGGACTGGGCCGACCCACGGGCCGAGGGTGAGCGCATCCTCGCCGACCTGCCGCGAGGGCTCGGCGAGCTGGCTGTCATCGAGGGCGCGGGCCACTACCCGCACGTCCAGACGCCCGACGAGGTCCTCGCGCTGGCCCTGCCCTTCCTCGCCCGGACGCTGACCAGTGCCTAAGGCGCGGCTCACCCCGGCATCGGTCACCGAAGCCGCCGCCGCGCTGGTCGACGAGGTCGGCTTCGACAACCTCAGCATGGGTCTGCTCGCCGAACGGCTGGGAATCAAGACCCCCTCGCTCTACAAGCACGTCGCCAGCCAGGCCGACCTGGCACACCGGATCGCCATCCTGGGGATGACCCAGGCCGGCGACGCCCTCCGTGACGCCATCCAGGGCCGCTCCGGCAGTGAAGCCCTCGCCGCCGGAGCGCAGGCGATGCGGACGTTCGTGCGGGAACACCCCGGCCGGTACGCGGCCAGCAACGCGGCCCGCCCGACCGGCCCGGACGACCCGTTCATCCCGGCCAGCGAGCGGGTGCTCGCCTCATGGGCGGCCATGCTGGGCGGGTACGACCTCGAACCCGGCCAGGTGATCCACGCCATGCGGACGCTGCGTAGCGTCCTGCACGGGTTCGCCACCCTTGAGGTGGCCGGCGGGTTCCAGATCGACGCGTCCGTCGACGAGAGCTTCAGCTGGCTGGTCAGCTTCATCGATCAGGGCCTTCGCGCCGGCGCCGTCAGTGGCAGCGACGTCGCGAGCTGACACCTGGTCGCCTCGCGGATCGCCCGCCACCGTCGGATGACAGCGACGGGCGATCCGGCGCTTTCGCTCGCGGGGGGAGAAGCGGATCGGTCACGGCGCGGTCCGGGAGAACGGCCGCTCGTTCGACGAGCCGTCGGGCCTGCTCGGACGCCGCCTGCCGAGGTGGAGGGCAGCTGCCGCGGCCAGCGCGGTCACGACGATCAGCGCGGCGAGGACCGGGTGCATGTCCTTGGACAGGCTCGGGGCGTCATCGGGTCGGGTTGGTGGTCGCGGGACGCCACGCCAACCAGCCGCGGCACAGCACGTACGCGGTCGCGACGACGGCGACGAGCCCGAAGTCGATGACGGCCGACAGGCGGGCCTCCGGAACGTCTCCGATCAACGCGCCGAACACGACGAGGGCGGCCTTGCCGGCGAGCACGATCTCCCAGACGCCGGCCGCCTGGCGCGGCCTGACCGCCAGCAGGGCGAAGAGCGCGGCGAAGATGCCGAAGCTGGAGACCCGCCAGCCCTCGATGAACAGGCGCTCGTCGCTGGCGTTGATGGTCAGTAGTACGCCGTTGACGAACGCGACGCCGGTGGCGAGGGACGCGAGGGCCGCCAGCGCACGGCCGGCAAGGTCAGCGCGGTGGGTGGGGGCGGCGGTGTCGATTCGGGTAGCGGTCGCTGTGGTCATGAGAGGCTCCTTCTTGAGAAAACGTCCGTCAACTTACAACCGTTAACTTACGCGCTCGCCTAACACCTGTAAAGTCAAGAGGTGACCACACCGAGAACACGGGCCCGCAACAAGCGCGGCGAAGGTGCCCAGCTGCGCGACGAGATCGTCGACGCCGCGATGACGCTCCTGGAGGACGGAGCGCCGCAGGGCGTGACCCTGCGCGGGATCGCCCGGCAGGCCGGCATCTCCGCGCCGTCGATCTATCCGCACTTTCCGGACCTGGACTCGATCCTGCTCGCGGTCGCGCAACGCGCGTTCGACATCCTGGAGCAGGAACTGGGCACACCAGAGAACGCGGATCCGGTCGAGCGTCTACGCGCGACCTGCGCGGCCTACCTGACCTTCGCCGAACGCCGGCCCCACCAGTACCGGGTGATGTTCGGCGCCGTCTGGGACGCCGGGCAGGCCCTTGAGCGGGCGCCCAACATGGCGGACGAGCTCGCCGTGCTCGGCATGGGGGCCTTCGAGGTCTTGCGGCGTACGCTCGCGGACTGTGTCGCGGCGGGACGGTCGACCAGCGCCGACCCCTTCGGGGACGCGACAGCGCTCTGGGTCGGGCTGCACGGGTTCGCCCAGCTCCGCGTGGCAGCGCCGCTGTTTCCCTGGCCGCCGGAGTTGCGCGACTCCATCATCGACCGGATGGCGCTGCTGCGCTGAGCGGGCGGCTCAGGCGTACGCCAGCAGGAAGTCGACGGTGCCCGTACCGCCCGGTTGACCGGCCGGGACGGGTAGGCCCGGCTCGCTGTTCAGGACGTAGAACCCGCCGCCGCCGATCAGGCGGGGCGTCACGGCCAGCATCTGCGCGGCCATGGCCGCTCCGGTCGGCCGCACGACGCTGTCCAGCAGGAGCCGGAAGAGGTTCCCGTTCAGGTTCGCGACGTGCAGAACCCGGTACGAGCGCGGGGCGGGCTGGCCGGTGCTCGTCAGGCCCCAGATCGGCACGATCTGGTTGCGCCACCGGGTCGGGTCGTTGCTGATCGCGCTGTCGTGGTTGTTCAGCTGCGTCTGGATTCCCGAGTGGATCCCGGCGAGGTGGATGTGGAGTTGGTCCTGCTGACGGATCGTCGGGTCGGCCGAGTTGACGCCCAGCCCGAGGTGGGGGTAGACGACGTGCCCCGGCTGCCCCGGCTGGGCGTTGTCCCAGGCGTCCAGCCAGTAGTTCGGCGCGCTGGCGGTGGTGATGAACGGGCACTCGATGCCGCTGATCCGGCAACTGGGCACGAGCAGGAAGTCGTGGTTCGAGCCCGACCCTCCATTGAGGACGACGTACGTGGGAGTGGTCCGCAGACACTGGGGAAATGGCGGCCCGGCCTTCGTGCCCTCGCAGACCTGGACCCGGTCCCACAGGTCGTACCTCCCGCCGGTGTCGGCGGGGTAGCCGCACAGGGCCGAGGGTGTGGGGCAGGCCGCGGCTCCGGGGCCGCCGGGTGTCGAGGGGGACGGCGCGGGGGCCGGGCCCCCGTCGGCCAACGCCCGGTCCGCGCCGACCAGTCCCAGCAGTCCGGTGGCGCCGGCGGTTCCGGAGAGTCTGACGAACTGACGCCGTGGCATTCCGCCCATCGTCACCCTCCGTGGTTACTGTGCCGAGGCGAACATGAACGTGTCGAGATTAGGGTGATAGCCGGCATTCGACGCATCTGCTGGCGAACGGGTCCCCTGATCGTGTCGCTGTCGTGCGACGATTTCCGGCGTGGCAGAGACCGCGACGACGTTGACAGCGATCCGCGCTCGGATCGACGAGCTGGATCGGGACCTGGTCGGGCTGCTCGCCCGTCGGGAGGAGCTGGTCCGGCAGGCTGCCCCGCTCAAGAGCGACGGTCAGGCCGTCCGTGCGCCGGACCGGGTGGCGCAGGTGGTGGCCCGGGTCCGCACGTTGGCCAGCGAGGCCGGTGCCGACCCGGACCTGATCGAACGGATCTACCGGGGCATGATCCAGGCATTCATCGACATGGAGACCGACGAGCACCACCGCGTCGCCGGCGGGTCGGCGCCGAGAACGCGGTGATCGCCCGGGACGTGCGCGGTCAAGTCGCCGAGAGGATCTCGCCGTCCGGGCTGGCCACGGTGGGCGGCGGCGCGTAGCCGAGCTCGTACGAGATCTTGTTGGCGGTCTCCAGGAGCAGCGGAAGGTTGCTCTTGAGCTGGTCGAGGCTCGCGATGACCTCGATCGCCGTGATCGAGGCAGCGGCGATGACCTGCCCCCGTGAATCCCTGATCGGCGCGGCCACGCACATCACGTAGGCGTCGTGCTCGCCGTTGTCCATGGCCCAGCCACAGTCGTGGATGCGGGCAAGTTCGGCTTCCAGAGCGTCGTGGTCGGTGTAGGTGGTGTCGGTGAACTTCTCGAAGACGACGTGGGAGAGAAGCCTGTCGCGTTCCTGCCGCGGGAGATAGGCGAGGATGGTCTTGCCCACGGCGCTCGCGTAGATCGACACCGCGCGTCCCACCCGCGACGGCAGCTTGACGGCGTCGAACGCCGGGCTGTCGACCTTGTCGATATAGATGATCTCGTCGCCGGTCAGTTGCGCCAGGTGTACGGTGTGGCCGGTCTCGCGTTGCAGCGTACGCAGGTGTGCGGCGGCGGGCTGGCGAAGGTCCATCGAGCCGAGCGCGAGCTCGGACAACTCGATCAGGCCGCTGCCGAGCACGTAGGTGCCCGCGCCCGTCCGGCGGACGAAGCGCGCGGACTCCAGTGTTTGCAGTATGCGTAGCGCTGTGGACTTGTGGACGCCGAGCACGTCCGCAGCCTCCGTAAGGGACAGCGGGTGCTCCGCGGATCGACGGATGAGGTCGATCGCGCGGCGAATCGATTGCGCCAAGGCTGTGTCTCCCCTCGCGCGACGGTAGCGCCGTCGCTGTCATTGCATATTGTGCAATATAGATGACGCCATGCGCAATCGCCACTTGACACCGTTGCACATGACGCTACGATCGTTGCAATTTCATCGGCTTGACGTCATCTCGTAACAGTGGAGTAACGATGGGTAACAAGCGCGCTTATTTCGGCATCGCCAGGGCGACATGTGCCCTCGGCCTTGCCGCCACGCTCCTGACCGGTTGCGGCTCCGACGGCGACTCCGGCGACGGCGTCACCAAACTGACCTTCGCCGCCTCGACCTTCGGCGACCCGGGCCGCGGGCCCCTGTTGACGAAGTGGCTCGACGAGTTCAACCAGAGCCAGACCAAGGTCCAGGTCTCCGCCGCCGCGGTGCCGTACCCGACCTTCGGCCAGACCGTGCTCACGCAGATGGGCAGCGGCAAGGGCCCCGACCTGGTCCGCTTCGACATGCCCGAGTTCGAGGCGGCCTCCGACGCCGGCCTCGTCGCACCGCTGGACAAGGTGATCGACGCCAGCAAGTACGACCTGCTCAAGCAGCCGGACCAGTTCATGGTCCACGACGGTGTGCGGCACGGCGTCATCTTCGAGGCGTCGAACTACGCCATGTTCTACAACGCGGACCTGATCCCGACGCCGCCGACCAGCTACGAGCAGTTCACCTCCACCGCCAAGTCGCTGACCAAGGGCGACGTCTTCGGCCTGGCGTTCCGCCAGACCGAGGCCGAGGAGGCCGGTGTCTGGCAGGACATCTTCAACTACGTCTACGGCTTCGGCGGCGCGTGGTCCGACGGAAAGAACCTGACGATCAACTCGCCGGAGAACCTCAAGGGCCTCCAGGCGTTCAAGGACCTGTACGACGCGAACGTGATCCCGCGCGGCGCGGACGCTGCCACGTTCCGGCGGATGTTCGCCGAGGGCAAGGTCGGGATGGAGCTCAACAACGGCGGTTACGTGACCGCCACGCGTGGCCAGAACGCCAAGCTGAACTTCAACGTCGCGCCCATCCCGTTCCCGGTCCGCAAGCAGGGCGCGATCCTCGCACCAATCGTGATCAACGAGGCCAGCGAGGGCAAGGACGAGGCCGGCACCTTCATCAAGTGGGCGCTGGAGCCGCAGAACCAGGTGAAGCTCCAGGAGATCCTCGGCGCGAGCAGCGTCGCCACCACCACGCAGCGCAGCGCGGAAGCGCTCAAGGCCACGCCGTTCCTCCCCGTCTTCGACGGGCTCACCGAGACCAGCCTGCCGCAGATCGTGCTGGGGTTCGAGGCCAAGACGCCGGACATCCGCAAGGTGGTCGTGCAGAACGTGGTCGCGGCACTGCAGGGCAAGGCCGACCTCAAGTCGGCACTGGACCGCGCCCAGCAGCAGGCGACCGAACTGGTCCGCTGACCGCTCGACACGGCGACGCCGCCGACGCAAGGATTCGTGCGTCGGCGGCGTCCTTCCCCCAGAAGGACCGATCCGATGACTGTGGTCGAGCAGACCGGAGTACCGAAGACAACACCCTCAGGCCGGCCCCGGCCCCGGCCCAGCCCGCTGGGTAGCAAGTGGACGCCGTACCTGTTCCTGGCACCCGCCGCACTGTTCATCCTCGTCTTCCAGGCCGTACCCCTCGTCCAGGAGGTGTACCTCAGCTTCACCAGGACGAGGCTGCTCAACCCCACCCGCAGTGAGTGGGTCGGGCTCGACAACTTCAACCGGATCTTCGGGGACCCCGAGTTCCACCGCACCCTGCTGATCACAGTCGTCTACGTGATCACCTGCGTGGTCGTCGCGATCGGCGCCGGGCTCGCCGTCGCGCTCCTGCTCAACAAGAAGTTCCGCGGCCGTGGCGTGGCACGGGCGCTGGTGACCGTCCCCTGGGCGGCTCCGGGCATCGCGGTGGCGCTCATCGCCACCTGGATGCTCAACGCGCAGTACGGCATCGTGAACCGACTCCTCGACGCGGTCGGGCTCGGCGTCCCGGGTGGCGCCATCCTCGACAGCCCGCGCTACGCGCTCCCGGCGGTGCTCGCCACGACCATCTGGCAGCTGTTCCCCTTCACCTCCGTGGTGCTGCTCTCCGCCCTGCAGTCCGTACCGCAGGATCTCAACGAGGCCGCGACGGTGGACGGTGCCGGACGGTGGGCCACCTTCCGGGCCGTCACCTGGCAGGTCATCAAGCCGACGGTGGGTCTGTTGGCTCTGCTGATGACGATCTGGTCGCTGCGGCGGTTCGAGCTGATCTGGCTGATGACCAAGGGCGGGCCGGTCGGTGCCACCGAGACGCTCGTCATCGACCTCTATTCGCAGGCCTTCGACTCGAAGGAACTCGGTTCGGCGGCGGCCATCGGCATGGTCGGCGTCGTCATCTCGCTCATCGTCGTCATCGGCAGCCGCCTGGTCGCCCGCGCCGTGGAGAAGGGGGACGTCCGATGAGGCGCTTCCGTTTCGGTGTCACCGCACGGATCGTCGCCGTGCTCGTCGTGCTCGGTGTCGCGGTGTTCCCGCTGTACTGGATGTTCGTCACCGCGCTGTCCAGCAACAGCGACCTCTTCGCCGATCAGCCCCGGCTCACGCCGGACCTCGGTCAGTTCGGGGTCTTCGTGGACGCGCTCGCCGAGGGCAAGGCCGCCGGTTGGCTGCTCAACAGCCTGATCATCGCCGTCGGCACGATGGTGCTCTCCGTCGGCCTGGGCATCCCGCTCGGCTACGCGCTGTCCCGGTTCTCGTTCTGGGGCAAGGCCGTGCTGACAGTCGTTCTGCTGTTCACGCAGATGCTTCCCGAGGCGCTCATGGTCGTCCCGCTGTTCGCGCTGTTCCGCCGCTTCGAACTGCTCGACTCGCTGACCGGCCTCATCCTGGTGAACTCCGCCTTCGTCCTGCCGATCGTCGCGCTGATCCTCAAGGGCGCCATCGACGGCATCCCGAAGGAGTTGGAGGAGGCCGCGCGTGCCGACGGCGCCCGGCCCTTCACCACCCTGACCCGCATCAACGTGCCGCTCATCGCGCCGTCGATCGCGGCCACCGCTGTCATCGCGTTCTTCCACGCCTGGAACGAGTACGTGTTCGCTGTGACGTTCATCTTCAACCCGGACCTCCAACCCGCCTCCGTCGGCATCGCCAACTTCATCGGCGAGCTGGGTACACCGATCCAGACGGTGATGGCCGTCGCCTTCCTGTTCACGCTGCCGGCCGTCGCCTTCTACCTGTTGGTGCAGAAGTACGTGGTGTCCGGCATGACCGCCGGCGCGGTGAAGGGTTGAGCCGAAAGATGAAGATCGTCTCTGTCGACACACTCGTCGTCGACTTCTACCGCACGAACCTCGTCATCGTGCGGGTCCACACCGACGAGGGGATCGTCGGGCTCGGCGAGGCCACCCTGGAGGGCAAGGAACGTGCCGTCCAGGGTGCCATCGCCGAGCTGGCCGAGGCGGTCGTGGGCCTCGATCCCACAAACATCTCGAAGATCCTCTACGAGACCGCGCGAGACTGGTACTGGCGCGGCGGCCCGGTGATCATGACGGCGTTGAGCTCGCTGGAGATGGCCCTCTGGGACATCTCGGCGCGTGAGCTCGGCGTACCGGTCTCCCGGCTCCTCGGCGGCGCGACCCGCGACCGGGTCCGCGCGTACGCGAACGGTTGGTTCTCAGGTGCCGTCACGCCGGAGGACTACGCGGCCGCCGCGCGCCGAACCGTGGAATCGGGCTTCCGGGGCCTCAAGTGGGACCCGTTCGAGAACTACGACCTGACCATCACCACCGCCCAGTTGGACCGGGTGCTGGCCCAGATCGACGCGGTCCGTGGCGCGGTGGGCCGCGAGGTGGAGCTGTTCGTCGAGGGGCACGGGCGCTTCGACGTCCGCCACGCAATCAAGGTGGCGAAGGAGATCGCCCAGTTCGACCCGGTGTGGTTCGAGGAACCCTGCCCGCCGGACAACCTCGACGCGCTCGTCGACATCCGTCGCGCGTCGCCTGTGCCGATCGCCGCGGGGGAGCGGTGGTACGGGCGGCAGGGCTTCGCGCCGGCGCTGGCCCGCCAGGCGGTCGACTTCGTCCAGCCCGACGTGACGCACGCCGGCGGGATCGCCGAGCTGGCCTTCATCTCCACGCTCGCCGCGACCAGCTACGTGGGCTTCGCGCCGCACAACCCGAGTGGTCCACTCAGCACCGCCGCGACGCTGCAACTCGGGGCCACGTTGCCCAACTTCCGGTACCTGGAGATCATGGCGACCGACGTGCCCTGGCGCCCCGAGATCACCAACGAGCGGCTGGTACTGACCGACGACGGCGACATCCTCATCCCGACCGGGATCGGCCTGGGCATCGAGGTGGACCTCACAGCGATCGAGCAGCATCCGTTCACACCGCACCCGCTGCGGATGTTCCAGGACGCCGTCTTCGACATCCGTCCCCGCGACGAGCGGTCCTTCTTCAACCTGGAGAGCGACTCATGACGCTGCCACGGCCCCGAGGGTCGGCCGCGAACTGGGTCGGTACCGCCGCCGAAGCGTTGCCGGACGATGCCGACAGCGTCCTCATCGGCCGGATCTGGGACCCGTCCAGCGACGGACCCTCACCGGTGACCGTCCGCGACGGCGAGGTCATCGACATCAGCCGCCGGTTCCCGACCGTCCGCGACATCTGTGAGCTGCCCGATCCCGCCGCGACAGTGGCTGGGCTCGACGGGCCGAGGGTTGGCGACTTCGCCGAGATGCTGGCCAACACGGGGGCCGCGACCCGCGACCGCAGCCGGCCCTGGTTGCTCGCCCCGGTCGACCTCCAGGCGCTCAAGGCCGCCGGGGTCACCTTCCCGATCTCGATGATCGAGCGGGTGATCGAGGAGCGGGCGCGGGGAGACCTGGCACTGGCGGCGGACATCCGGCACCGCATGCTCGCCGACGTCGGTGTCGACCTGCACAGCCTGGAGGCGGGCTCACCGGAGGCGGATCGGCTCAAGAGTCTGCTGATCGCCGAGGGCATGTGGAGCCAGTACCTGGAGGTCGGCATCGGGCCGGACGCCGAGATCTTCACCAAGGGCCAGATCCTCTCCGCCGTCGGCACCGCCGTTCCGGTCGGCGTGCTCGCCGCCTCGACCTGGAACAACCCGGAACCCGAGGTCACGCTCATCGTCCAGTCCAGTGGCCGGATCGTGGGCGCCACCCTCGGCAACGACGTGAACCTGCGCGACATCGAGGGCCGCTCGGCGCTCCTGCTTCCCCTGGCCAAGGACAACAACGCCTCCTGCGCCCTCGGCCCGCTGATCCGGCTCTTCGACGACCGGTTCGGCATGGATCGGGTACGCGAACTCGAGGTGCGCCTGGAGGTTCGAGGCGTGGACGGCTTCCACCTGGAGGCGGTCTCGGAGATGACCCAGATGTCGCGTGATCCCGAGGAACTGGTCCGGCAGCTGATCGGGCCGCACCACCACTATCCCGACGGCGCCGCCCTGATGCTCGGCACCATGTTCGCGCCCATCCAGGACCGGGACCGCCCCGGTGAGGGTTTCACCCACAAGGTCGACGACGTGGTACGGATCAGCTGCCCAGCGCTCGGGACCCTGGTCAACCGGGTGCGGCACGCGGAGGAGTGCGAGCCCTGGCACTTCGGCGTCCGCGATCTCATGGGCAATCTGGTGAGGAGAGGACTGCTGTGAACGTGGTCAACACTGTCGATCCGCGCGACGGTAAGAGTCGCGCGACGGATCTCACCGAGACGGACGAGTCTCGGCTGGAGGTGATCGCCGGTCAGACGTCGGCGGCGGCGCAGTGGCTGGCCGCCCGCGGGAGGCTCGGCCGCGCGGAACTGCTGGACGCGATCGCCGCGTCGCTGGAGTCCCGCCGGGAGGTTCTGGTCGCTGCCGCGGAGGCGGAGACCGGGCTGAGCCACGCGCGACTCAACGGGGAACTCAGCCGGGCGGCGCTCCAGTTCCGGATGTTCGGCGAGGTGCTGCGCGACGGAGCGTACGTCGAGGCCGCCATCGACCACGCCGCCGACACACCACTCGGACCGGGCCCGGACCTGCGGCGGATGCTCGTACCCCTCGGGCCGGTCGCCGTCTTCGGCGCCAGCAACTTCCCGTTCGCCTTCTCGGTCGCCGGCGGTGACACGGCCGCCGCACTCGCCGCCGGGTGTCCGACGATCCTGAAGGCCCACCCGTCCCACCCCCTGACCTCGCACGCCTCCGCCGCCGCGATCGAGTCGGCCGTCCGCGACCTCGGCGGGCCCGAGGGTGTCGTCGCGACCGTGTACGGGGAGCAGGCCGGTCGCTCGCTGGTGCGTCACCCGGCGATCCGCGCGGCCGCACTGACCGGCTCGGTCAACGCCGCCCGCGCCATCCAGGCGGCCATCGACGAACGACCCGACCCCATTCCGCTGTACGCCGAACTGAGCAGCGTGAACCCGATCGTCGTCCTGCCCGACGCGGCCGCCGTTCGGGCAGACCAGATCGCCGAGGGGCTCTTCGGCTCCTTCACGAACTCGGGCGGCCAGCTGTGCACCAAGCCCGGCCTGGCGTTCGTTCCGTCGGATCCGGGTGGTGACGGCCTGGTCGACGCGCTGCGGGCGAAGGTCGACGCGTCGGGCGGCACGGTCCTGCTCAACGAGCGCATCCGGGACGCGTACGAGAACCGGTCCACGGAGTTCGAGCGGGCCGGCGCCCGGGTGTCGGCGCGGCCCACTGTCGAACCCGGGGCGGGCTTCACAGTGGCGCCGACCCTCCTGGAGGTCGGTCTCGCCGGGCTGAGCGCCGAGATCGCCGACGAGTGCTTCGGCCCGCTCCTGATCGTGGTCCGCTACGACGACGCCGCCGACCTCGACGCCGCGCTGGCCGCCGTTCCGCCGTCGCTGACCGGTTCGCTGCACCGGGGACCGGGCGACGACGCCGAGGTCGTACGTCGACTGGTCGACGTGCTCGCCGCCCGCGCGGGTCGCATCGTCTTCGACGGATACCCCACCGGTGTCCGGGTGTCGTGGGCCCAGCACCACGGTGGACCGTGGCCGTCGACGAACGCCGTGCACACGTCGGTGGGCGCCACGTCGATCCGCCGGTTCCTGCGCCCGCTGGCGTGGCAGGACGCTCCGGCCTGGATCCTGCCCGAGGAGTTGCGCGACGAGTACACCGCCATCTCCCGGCGAATCGACGGGAGGTTGCAGCCGGCGGCCGAATAACCGCGTCCGCCGGCTTCTCCCGGGCGCGTTTCCGGGCCACCTGCGACTGGCGCGCGAATTCCCTGAAGAATCAATCCGACAGAGAATTCGCGCGCCAGTTGCCCCGGTGTTGCTGAAGCGCGCCCGAATGGTGGGGACGCGATTTTCCGATCGAATTTCCGCCTTGACCGTCAATGCAATTCATGGTTGTGTTTTCGACAGGGAACGATGTTAGCGCTCGCATCGCCGCATCGCTCGTTACTGGTATCCCTTCACCTCACCATCGAATGGTCGGTCGACCGCTCGGTGCGGTCTGACCACACGCCGAAGAGGGAGCAGGAACATGCCCGTCGCACCTCCCCGTCCCCCGACGCCGGCACCGACACGCCGGCTGCTGCTCGCGCTGCTCGCCGCCGTCACAGTGACGGCCGCAACGGTCGCCGCTCCGGCGGCCTCGGCCGCACCGCCGGCGCCGCTGGGCCCGACCGTCAGCCGCACCGACAAGCCCCCGACCGGCTACACAGTCACCTTCCGGTACCGGGCGCCCGAGGACGTCGGGCAGGTCCACGTCTACGGCGACTGGTTCTACTCCCGACCGGAGAACATCGCTTGCCAGGACTGCGGTGACGCGCGACCGCCCGCCGAGTGGCAACCCGGCGACGTCGCGGCCACCCCGTGGCACACCCAGGCCATGCGAAAGGGCCCGGACGGGGTCTGGACCTTCACTACTCCGCTGCCGGCGGGCACCTTCCGCTACGCGTTCACCCACGATTGCGCCAACGAGCTCGCCACCGGCTGCGCCCTGCACGACGACCCCGCCAACCGCTGGCAGATCCAGCCGCAGTACCCGGGAGCGCCCGGCGCGGTACGCAGCACGATCTACGTCCCGACCAGCAAAAAGTTCCCGACGTACGACACCGGTTACCAGGCTCCGGTCGCCAGGGTCGGCCGGCTGGAGTCCCGGCGGTACACCTCGCCGCTGTCGACCAACCCGGCGGGAGTCCACGACATCGTCGTCTACCTGCCACACGGCTACGACCCCAACCGGGCCACGCCGTACCCGACCCTCTACCTGAGCCACGGCAGCGGCGACCACTCGACCGCCTGGACGATGCAGGGCGTTGCCCACCTCATCCTGGAGAACGCGATCAAGGATCGTGCGGCGCAGCCCATGGTGATCGTGTCCACCGACTTCAACGGCCTCCCCGGTGGCAACGAGGGCTACGTCGACGAACTACGGAACAACATCTTCCCGTTCGTCGAGCAGAACTACCGCGTCTCGACCCGGGCGCAGGACCGCGCGTTCGCCGGCTTCTCGGCCGGTGGCAGCCGGGCGTACACCATCATGTACAACCACACCGACCTGTTCGGCTACCACGCGGCCTGGAGCGCGGGCGGTCCGGCCGCCACACAGGCCCAGGTCGACAGCATGAAGGCGGTGGCCGGCGGCATCATGATCGGCACGGGGTTGCAGGACCGGCTGGGCAACATCGCCGAGAACTCGCAGCGCAACGCCGCTGCCCTGCGTGCCGCCGGCGTCGAGCTAAACGAGTACAACGTGCCGGGCGTGCACACCTGGCACGTGTGGCGTCCGCTGCTGAACCACTACCTGCGTACGCTGACGTTCCGGGCCACCACCACCGACCTCGTCGTCACGACGTCACCGGCGGGCGGCTCGCACCACACGAAGGTCACCGCCACCGCGACGGTCGGCACGGTCAGCACCAGCACGTCGGCGCCCTCCGGCACTGTCGACTTCTACGCGGGTGACACGCACCTCGGGTCGGCCCCGGTGCACCACGGCGTCGCCCGGCTGAAGAAGACCGTCCATGGTGAGCTGAACGCGCCGGTGGTCGCCCGTTACCAGGGCAACAGGCTCTTCAACGACTCCCAGAGCACCCCTGTCGACGTCCGGTAACAGCCGGCTCGACGCCGTACTCCCTGTGGTGGGGAAGCCCCGGCCGCGCGGCCCCTGGTGAAGCCAGGGTGTGCGCGGCCGGGGTACGTCCCGGTCCGTTCGTCAGCCGGTCACGGGGTCGTGTCGGTGGCGCGGAGTCGCAGCATGGTCCAGGACGCGGGCGGAAGAGTCAGCTGCACGCTGGCGTCGGTGCCGCGTGCCGTGCCGTTGGAACGCGGCGCGGCGTGGTCCGGACCGTCGGCCGTGTTCTTGGCGTGCAGGTCGGTGCCACCGACGGTGACGCATTCGACGATGTCGCCGACCTGCGCGCCGGCGACGTCGATGGTCACCTCGGCCGGGGTGTCGAGAGCGCGGTTGACGAGGAAGACTGTCATCTCCCCGGTGGTGTCGTCCCAGGTGGAGACCGCGTCGACAGCGTCGATCTCACCGTAGCGGTCGGTGGTCGTCGTGCTGCCCTCGCGCAGCACGTCCAACACCGTGCCCTGGGCGTGCCGGGCGGTGCGGGCGAAGGGGTGGAAGATGGTCTGCCGCCAGGCCGCGCCGCCAGTTTCGGTCATGATCGGTGCGATGACGTTGACCAGTTGGGCCTGGCAGGCCGCGCTCACCCGGTCGCTGTGCCGGAGCAGGCTGATGAGCAGGCCGCCGACGACGACCGCGTCGGCAACGCTGTAGTGGTCCTCCAGCAGGGGTGGCGCGACCGGCCAGTCCTCGCCGCTCGGGGGCGTGGACGGGGCGGCGGACTGGTACCAGACGTTCCACTCGTCGAATGCGATCATGATCTTCTTGGTCGACCGACGGATCGCTCCGACCGAGTCGGCGATGGCGGTGACGGCGTCGATGTACCTGTCCATGTCCTCGGCCGAGGCGAGGAAGCTGGCCAGGTCGTCGTCGACCGGCTGGTAGTACGCGTGCAGCGAGATCAGGTCGACGTCGTCGTACGCCTCGGTCAGCACGTCGCGTTCCCAGCTGCCGAAGGTCGGCATACCGAGGTGTGAGGAGCCGCAGGCGACGAGTTCGAGATCGGGGTCGAAGCGTCGCATGGCCTTCGCGGTCTGCGCCGCGAGTCGCCCGTACTCGGTCGCGCTGCGCTGACCCACCTGCCACGGGCCGTCCATCTCGTTGCCCAGACACCACAGCTTGATGCCGTACGGGTCGACAGCGCCGTTGTCGCGGCGCTGGTCGGCGAGGTGGCTCCCACCGCGGTGATTGGCGTACTCGAGCAGGTCGACGGCCTCGGCGGTGCCACGGGTGCCGAGGTTGACCGCCATGATCGGATCCACACCGGCCTTGCCGACCCACCGCATGAACTCGTCGAGCCCGAACGCGTTGGTCTCCAGGCTGTGCCAGGCGAGGTCGAGCCTCGCCGGGCGTTTGTCGACCGGACCGACGCCGTCCTCCCAGCGGTAGGAGGAGACGAAGTTGCCGCCGGGGTAGCGGACGGTGGTGACGCCCAACTCGCGCACCAGTGCGAGGACGTCGCCCCGAAAGCCGTCGGCGTCGGCCGTCGGGTGCCCCGGCTCGTAGATTCCGTTGTAGACGCAGCGCCCCAGGTGCTCGACGAACGAGCCGAAGAGTCGACGTGGCACCGGTGCGACGCGTCGGCGG
Organism: Micromonospora sp. NPDC049089; assembly: GCF_040648775.1. Lineage (NCBI taxonomy): Bacteria > Bacillati > Actinomycetota > Actinomycetes > Micromonosporales > Micromonosporaceae > Micromonospora > Micromonospora sp. NPDC049089. Next base: position 4,240 of record NZ_JBEZEH010000123.1, on the reverse strand, counting down.
GGGTCCAGGGTCAGGCGGGCCGTGTGCACGCCGTTGTCCGGCGCGCTGTCGAGGTGGGTGTTCAGGGCTGGCTCCCTTCGTGCGGGTCCGACGCGACAGCACTGCTCGAACGCCGGGACCGAGGGGTGGTGGAGGCAGTGTGAGCTCTGGACAACGTGATCGACTTCGATTACGTTGTCGATCTATGTAAACGTTACCGATTACGTTTACGTAAGGGAACATGGCGCCTGGATCAATGTCCGGCCGGCACGCCCGGCGGGGCCGAACGACCAGCTTGTCGCGGTGATGGGGGTGACCGGGTGACCACTGTTGAGCCGGAGATCAAGGCGACCTACGCGGATGCGACAGCGCCCGCACCGGGCTGAGACGTCCTCGACCCCGTCGACTGAGGGGTTCCGTCATCGGTGCCGACTCGGACCGGTCGACGTCGAAGGTCTTTACCGGGACCGTCGAAGTTCGGCAGCTGTGATCGTTCACCCGGGTTGGGGAATGGTTCTTGACGGAGCGTGCCGTCCTGTTGTCGACGGGTAGCACCGACGCGGATTCGGCCCCCACTCCGACCCCTGGCAGACGATGCCGATTGCGTTATCCGCAACGGCATCCGAGGCTCACCGGCACCCTCGCCGGACTCCACTTAGGACAGCCCATTCGTGAGGCCGGGTAAGGGCGAGGAGGTCTTGTGTTCGTAATAGTTCTCAGTTACCTTGGCAACATCCTGGAAACGTAACCGATAACGATTGCAGTCCAGAGAGAGCGGCATGATTGAAGTCAATGCGCCGGTGACAATGAGTGATGTCGCCCGAGCTGCTGGCGTTTCCACCGCCACCGTCTCGCGCGTCGTCAACGGGCATTACGGCGTGAGCGCTCGCACTGTCGCTCAGGTGCGCTCGGCCATCGAGCAGCTCGGCTACGAGTCGAGTCTGGTGGCGACCAGCCTCCGGCGTAGCCGCACCAACGTTCTGGGCCTCGTGGCGCACAGCTTCCAGTCGTACACGGCGGAAGTGCTCAAGGGCGTGATGAAGGCGCTGAGCCGCTCGGGCTTCGATCTGATCATCTACGCCAACAGCGACCTCTACGGGTCGTATTCGGAGGGTTGGGAGCAGCGGCACCTGACCCGCCTGTCGGGCACCCTCACCGACGGGTGCATCGTCGTGACGCCCTGGGGTGACATCCGGAGCCGGACGCCGGTCGTGGCCATCGACCCGGTGCGGGGCTCGACGGCGCCCTCGGTGATGGCCGACAACCTCGCGGGCGCCACCACCGCGGTCCAGCACCTGGTCGACCTGGGTCATCGGCGCATCGGCTTCATCGCCGGCCGCGACAGCCTGGCCTCAGCCTGGTCGCGGGAGGAGGGATACCGCGCCGCACTGTCCAACGCCGGCATCCCGGTCGACCCGACGCTCATCGGCCGAGGGGACTTCAACCCCGAGTCGGCGACTCCGTTGGCGCGTGACCTGCTGCGACGATCGGAGCCGCCATCGGCGATCTTCGCGGCGAGCGACGGGATGGCCCTGAAGGTTCTGGAGGTCGCCCGGGAGCTGGGGTTCTCGGTGCCGGGGGACCTGTCCGTCGTCGGCTTCGACAACATCCCCGAAACGGCGTCGACCCAGCCAGGTCTGACCACGGTGGACCAGTCGATGTATCAGCTCGGGTACGAAGCCGCGCGGATGCTCAAGTCGCTGGTGACCGGTGAGTGGGACGAGCCGAGCCAGATCGTGCTACCGACGAGCCTCGTCGTGCGCGACTCGACCGCACCACCCAGGAGCGCGGCACGGCCATGACCTCAACCCACTGGTGCGCGAGCCGGATCGCTCCCAACGCAGCGATCACGGCAGGTGTGCCCGTGGCGGCAGCCTGAAGGAGGTGTACGCAGCACGCACGGCCAGATCCACCGTTGAGTTGAGCCGGTCAGACGGGTCGCATCCGCTGCCGGCGCATGAAGGGAGTGGAGTGTGGTTACCGGACAGTATCACGGGCGTTTACGCCAGCTAGGCGTACGCCGGCGACTCTCGGCGGCGTTCACCGCCGGGGTCATCACCGCCGCGGCGGTGCTCCTCGCGCCGCAGCCAGCTGCGGCGGACATGCCTTGGCTGGATGTCTCCGCGGACCGCTACGCCACGTTCGCCGTCCCGGCGGCGTACGTCCAGGAGAACCTGGGCACCGTCTCGCAGGTCGTCGTCGAGGGAAACTTCGGCCCGTCGGCCAGCTGGGCGGAGTTCGGTCTGACCCGTCGGGGTGACGTGTGGTCGGGTGTTCTCGGCGCGTTGGAGCCGGGGCTCTACAACTACCAGCTCACCGCCGACGACACCTTGACCATCAAGGACCCGACGAACAGCACCAGTGTCACGTCCAACCCGCTCCTGAGCACCTTCCTCGTCGCGGGTGACTCGGCACGATGGCTACTCGACGCGCCGGCCGGCACCGGCGGAAAGATCGAGACGCTGACCTATCGGGCCGGGAACGCACAGCGCTCGGCCCTGGTCTGGACGCCACCGGGTTACGCGGCCAAGAGCCCGAAGGGTTACCCGGCGCTCTTCCTCCAGTCGGGGGACGGCGTGGCCGCCACCGACTGGCTCGACCTCGGTCGAGCCAAGCAGATCCTCGACAACCTCTCGGCCGCGGGCGCCATCCGCCCGATGGTGGTGGTGATCAACGATGTCGACGGCTCCGACGACAAGGGGCTGAAGGACCTCCGGAAGGCGGTCACCGACAGGTACCGGGTCCTTCGCGACCCGGCGCACCAGGCCATCGCGGGCGTGTCCGACGGTGCGACGGACGCGGTGCGGGCCGCGCTCACCAAGCCGGGTCAGTTCGGTCACGTGGGTTGGTTCTCGGGCACGTCGGCGCCGGAGATCGACCGGAAGGACGCCAAGGCGATCAACCGCAGCGTCAAGCTGCTCCGCCTCTACACGGGCAACGTCACCGATCCCGCGTACAACACCACCTACCGGCTGACGAAGGCGTTGGAACGGGCCGACGTCCGGTTCGAGTTCGACGGGGTCAACCCGGACGGCGGCGCGACCTGGACCACCTGGCAGGAGAACCTCGTCGACTTCCTGCCGCGACTGTTCGGTCACGTGCGGGACCACGGGCCGAGCCCCGGTCACCAGCCGCTCAAGCGGGAGTTCACCCCGCCGCCGGCCGGTACCACCCCGACGCCCTTCGTCACCGAGGACGGGTTCGTCACCTTCGAGACGACCACGGACTTCGCTGACGCTCAGCACGTCACGGTCTGGGCGAACGTCGCACCGGGCGGCAGTTGGCTGCGACTGCCACTGACCCGTGACGGTGACCGGTGGCGGGCCACTGTGGGCCCGCTGAAGCCCTGGTTCTACTACTACCGGCTGATCGTGGACCGGGTCGCGGTCAAGGACACCTCCAACCCGACGAAGGTCACCACCGAGCCGATGTGGAGCACCTTCCTCATCCCCGGGCCTGGCGCCCGACTGCTGTCGGACGTACCCGCCGGTCGTGGCGGGAAGGTCGAGAGCATGACCTACCCCAGCACGGTGGTCGGCCAGGACCGCACCGCGCTGGTGTGGACCCCACCCGGGTACGACCCGAACCGTACGCAGCCGTACCCGGTCCTCTACCTTCAGCACGGCGGCGGCCAGAACTACACGGACTGGGTGGAGATGGGCCGCGCCAAGCAGATCCTCGACAATCAGTTCCTCGACGGCGACCTGACGCCGATGGTCGTCGTGATGGGCAACGGCAACTCGTCGAACTTCAATCGGGAACTGCGGGAGAACATCGTTCCGACGGCCCGTGACCGCTACAACATCTCCAGCGATCCGTCGCAGCAGGCCCTCGCCGGTCTGTCGATGGGCGGCGGGCAGGCGTTCGGAGTGCTGCGGGCCTACCCGGGTGAGTTCGCCTACGTCGCCGCGTTCTCGGCCGGTTTCGGCAGCGGCACCGGCGTCGACGTGGCGGCGATCAACAACGGCACCAAGATGCTGCGCCTCTACGTCGGTGACCAGACCGACTTCGTGTACCCGAGCTTCATGGCGTCGCTGACCACGTTGGACAACCTCGGTATCCGCTACGAGTTCGACGGGGTCACCCCCGGGCCGCACGGCTGGGACGTGTGGCAGAAGAACCTCATCGACCTGGCGCCCCGTCTGTTCAAGCGCTAGGAGCCGTCGCCGGCGACGCCCCCCGGAGGAGGGTTTACAGCCCCCCGTGGCGCCCCCCCCCCCAATGATGCAGTGGACCCCCCTCGCCCAATAGAACCAAATCA
>NZ_JBEZEH010000122.1:0-21926 GCF_040648775.1 Micromonospora sp. NPDC049089 | reverse complement strand
GGACGTAGTCCCGCTCGGCGGAGCCGACGTAGACCTGCCGCGGACGGCCGATCTTGGTCTCCGGGTCGTTGATCATCTCGCGCCACTGGGCGATCCAGCCGGGGAGCCGGCCGAGCGCGAAGAGCACCGTGAACATCTTGGTCGGGAAGCCCATGGCCTTGTAGATCAGGCCGGTGTAGAAGTCCACGTTCGGGTAGAGCCGACGGGAGACGAAGAAGTCGTCGGCGAGGGCGATCTCCTCCAGCTCCATGGCGATGTCCAGCAGCGGGTCGGGCTTGGCCATCCGGCCCAGCACGTCCTGCGCGGCCTTCTTGACGATCGCCGCCCGCGGGTCGTAGTTCTTGTAGACCCGGTGGCCGAAGCCCATCAGCTTGACGCCGTCCTGCTTATCCTTGACCTTGCGGACGAAGGACCGGACGTCGCCGTCACCGGCGTGGATCTGCTGGAGCATCTCCAGCACCGCCTGGTTGGCGCCACCGTGCAGGGGGCCGAACAGCGCGTTCACGCCGGCCGAGACCGAGGCGAACAGGTTGGCGTTGCTGGAACCGACCAGGCGGACGGTCGACGTGGAGCAGTTCTGCTCGTGGTCGGCGTGCAGGACGAAGAGCATGTCCAGCACCTTCGACATCACCGGGTCGACCTCGTACGGCTCCGCCGGCACGCCGAACGTCATCCGCAGCAGGTTGTCCACGTACCCCAGCGAGTTGTCCGGGTACAGCAGCGGCTGACCGATGGACTTCTTGTACGCGTACGAGGCGATGGTGGGGACCTTCGCCATCAGCCGGACCGTGGAGATCTCCACGTGCTCGGAGTCGAACGGGTCCAGGCTGTCCTGGTAGAAGGTGGACAGGGCGCTCACCGCGGACGAGAGCACCGCCATCGGGTGGGCGTCCCGGGGGAAGCCGTCGAAGAAGCGGCGCATCTCCTCGTGCAGCAGCGAGTGCCGCCGAATCCACTCGGTGAACTCGGTCAGCTGCTGCTCGGTCGGCAGCTCACCGTAGATGAGCAGGTAGGAGACCTCCAGGAAGGAGGACTTCTCGGCCAACTGCTCGATCGGGTACCCCCGGTAACGCAGGATGCCCGCGTCGCCGTCGATGTAGGTGATCGCGGATGAGGCAGCGGCGGTGTTGACGAAACCGGGGTCGTACGTCGTCATCCCGGTTTCCTTCAGCAGCTTGCTCACCCCGACACCGGCGGGGCCCTCGACCGCAGGATGCACCGGCATCGACAGCTGCCCACCGGGGTGATCGAGCTTGACTTCCGTCATGTGGTTCCTCGCTTCGCCGGCAGATCTACGTTGAATTGCCTTCGCTTCTACCGTAATTGCGGCTCGGGGGACAACGCCCGCCGTGGTTCGGCGGTGAGGTATGCGTCACCCGATTCCCGACCGGGCGGCCGGGAAACCCGGTATCCCGCCAGACGGGACCGGACCGGCCCGAACCCGGAAGCACGGGCCGGACCAACCCCGGGAACCAGGCCGGACCGGGCCCGGAAGCCAGGTCAGGAGAGGGTGAGGCGTCGCAGCGTACCGTCCGTCGCGACCTGGAAGACGTCGAGCTGGTTGGTGCCGGCGTGGAACAACTTGTCGTCGGCGAGCAGCGCGGCGAACCGGCGTCCGCCGGGGTCGGCCGGCACCACCGGGACGACGGCCCCGATGCGGCCGTTGACGGCGACGGCGAGGAGGGTGCCGTCGGGGATCCGGTCCGGGACGTCGCCCCAGACCAGTGCCGGGAGGGTGCCGGTGTCCGGGTCGGTGGCGGTGAACGCCGCCAGGTCGGCGACCCGGGCGCTGCCGGCGGCGGGGCCGGCCCGTACCTCGGTGCCGACCAGGGGGTGGGGTGTCGGCAGGGGCGGTGGGGCGGGCACGCCACCGGGGAAGGTGACCGGAACGCCTGGGCGGTCGTAGAAGTGTTTCGTACCGTCGGTGCGGGGGGCCTGCCGGGCGGAGCGGCCGTCGACAGCCCAGGGCAGCCGGATGCCGGCCTCGTCGGCCACGGTCGGCAGCAGGTCGACGTGTTCCCAGTTGCGGTCGTCCACCCGACCGGTCTGTTGCCGGGGTTCCTTGACGAACGTCGGCACCCAGGCGACCTCGCCGGCGGCGGCCTTGATGGCGTCCATGCCGCGCCCCTGTGCGCCGAGGCGGAAGCTGACCCCGTGGTCGGCGGTCACCACGACGAGGGCCTGGTCGTAGAGGCCGTTGGCGCGCAGCGTCCGCAGCGTCTCGCCGATCAGCCGGTCGGTGTAGCCGAGCTGGGCGAGGTGCCGCGCCCGGGCCAGGTCGACCCAGCCGGCGCCGTCGTTGGGCAGGTCCTCGGGGGCGTCGTAGCGCGCCCCGGACGGCAGGTACGCCCACGGTGAGTGGGGCATCAGCAGGTGCAGGAAGTGCAGGGTGGGCCGGGTGGTCGGCTTCAACCCGGCCAGGAAGCTTGTGAACCGGGCCGGTTGGTTGTCGTCCAGGCTGTCCCAGCGGAACTTCGGGTCGGCCGGCACCGGTTCGGCGGCGTCCAGGCCGGCCTCGGCGCGGGTCTGCTCACGGTAGGAGTCTTCCGGGTCGACAGTGCTCTCCGTGGGCCCGGCGACCCGGCCGAGCAGCTTGCCGGTCTCCCGGACCAGCACCCCGAGCCCCTGCTCCGGGGTTACCGGCTGCTCGCAGCGACTGGGTGGGCAGAGCCTGGTGATGCTCTCCTCGGCGCGGATGTCGTACAGGCCGCCGAAGGCGGTGAAGATGTTGTCCGGGTACTGCGAGTAGTGCGGGGCGACCGGCTTGGCCGGGTAGCGGCCGGTGAGCATCGCCGGCAGCGCGTTGGGCGTCCACCCGCTGACCCCTGTTGAGTTGCGGTACCAGGTGGAGCCGCCGGCCAGCTCGGCGAAGTGCGGGTACCGCCCGGCGTCGATCTTCCCGTCCGCGCCGAGCAGGCTGACCAGTGGCAGCTCGTCGAGGATCAGCATGACCACCGGCGGGTGCACGGCCGAGCCCTGCGCGGTGCCTGCCGCGCCGCCGTCGCCGCGCGGCAGGACCACCGCCGAGGTCGGCGAGGCGAGCAGGAAGAGCGCCACGAAGGCCACCGGGCCGGCGGCGGCCAGTCGCAGCACCCGGCCCGGCGCCCGCCACCGCCGGTGAGCGGCCGCGCCGGCGGCTCCGGCCAGCACGGCCACCAGCAGCAGGGGTACGCCCCGAAGTGGCGTGACGTGTCGGCCCACCTGCACGGCGAGGGCGGCGACCAGCAGCCCGACCATCCCGGTGTGGGTGACGGCGCGGGCGGTCCGGCCGGCCAGTCGGCTGAGGGTGCCGAGCAGCGCCACAGCGGCCGTGGGCAGCACCGTCACCAGGGCGAGCAGCAGCAGGATCTGGGCCGGGTCGGCGCGGTGGAAGAGGAAGAAGTCGGGGCTGCGGCCGAGCACGTCCAGCAGCGGTTGGGTGACCACGAGACCGACCAGGGCGACGATCTCCAGCAGCCGCCCCAGTTCAGCGCGCCAGCCCCGGTCCCACCGCACGGCGGCCGGCGGCGGGTCGGCCGCTGTCGACAGGGCTGCGGCGACCGGTTCAGCCACCGATCACCGTTCGGTAGAGCGTGCGGGTGCCCGAGGGCAGTTCCAGCCGGTCGGTGATCCGTCCTCGGGCGGCGAGCAGCGCCTCGAAGGTGTCGCGTCGGTAGTCCGGGAAGAGACCGGCGGGCTTGTTGGCCAGCAGCCGGGTCGCCATCGGGTCCTCCGGGTGGACGAACTCCACCACCACCGCGCCGCCCGGCGCGGTCAGCCCGGCCAGCCAGTCGATGACCTCCGGCAGCGGCACGTTGCGCCCGATCGCCAGGTGGTGCACCACGGCCAGGGCGAGCACCACGTCGGCGGACGCCCGCTCGGCGAAGCCGGCCCGCTCGACGCCCCGCCAGCCGCCACCGGGCGAGGGGTCGGCCAGATCCAGTACCAGCGGCAGGATGCGGCGCTGCCCCTCGGAGCGCAGCTGTCGGTACAGCTCGTCGACGACAGTGGGGTCCTGCTCGACGGCGACCACGTAGTCGGCGTGCCCGGCCGCCAACCGGGAGTACCGGCCGTCGTTGGCGCCGAGGTCGAGCACCAGCCGGGGGCGGGTGCCGGCGGCCACCGCGACGGCCACGAACTGCTCCTTCGCCACCCGGTCGCGGGCCGAGTAGCCGCAGGTGCGTTGGTAGTCCGACCAGTGGCTCTCGGGCGGGCGGCGGTCCAGCTTGCGGACCAGTTTCTCGATGCCCCGGACGGTGGCGAGCAGCAGCTCCCGGGAGAAGCCGGCGGCCCGCAGTTGGTCGCGTACCTCGGTGGTGCTGGCGGCGGCGTTGCGTTGCTGCATTGCCCCGTGCAGGTGCAGGTGGGTCAGCACGCCGGGGCGCAGCCGGCGGGTCCCGTTGAACAGCGGCCGTAGCTCCTCGGCCTCGATGCCGTCGACCCGCGCGCGCAGCCACGGTTGGAAGTCGACGCCCAGGTGGGCGGTGAGCAGCAGCGGGTAGAGCACTGTCTGGCAGAACTGCCGGTAGCCGGCCCACGGTTCGCCGTCGCGGACCGGCTCGAAGGAGCCGATGTCGATGAAGACGGGTTCGGCGCCGCGCCACTGGAGGTTGTAGGCCGAGCCGTCCTTGGTGGTGAAACCCTCGCCGAGCGCGGCGGTCAGGATCTCCAGGTGCAGCAGGGCGGCGTCGCGCAGCATGCTGAACGACCACTCGTACGGGTGGGAGACGAACGGGATGCGCTCGTGGCGCAGCACAGCCGCCCACGGTGTTCCGCCAGCGGCCTGCACCAGGGTGGGCGGTGCGTCCTCGGTGGCGCAGACCTTGCGCGCGGCGACGAGCGCCGGGAAGAACGTGCTGCCGGTCAGTGCGCGCCAGTGCTGCGCGGCCTGGGGATCCAGCCCGCGCAGCACCTCGTCGCCGACGTGGAAGACCCGGTTGGCGGGGTCGCGGAAGGAGGCCGGCTCGGGCCGTACCTCGGTGGGTGAGATCGCCATCGTCGGGGCTGGCCCGCTCAGCGCTGGTCGGTGGGTTGCCGGCGGAACCGGTCGACCAGCCGCCGCCAGTAGAGTTTCGCGGCGACCGCGGCGCCCGCCACCCCACCGACGACCGCCTGCACGATCAGGCTGCCGGACCCCGCGTCCAGGTAGGCCAGATGTTCCACCGATCGCTCCTTGCCCTCGCCGCCTCGACACCGGCGTCCAGGGCGTACACCGATGAGGCTTTTGACCCAGAAAGCCGGACTTGTCCCTCACCGTACGCCGCTCGTCGTCGCCGTCGCGGGCACATCGGCGTACTCCCAGCCGCACCACAGAATGCGGCCGGGACGGCCGACCGCGCCGGTACGCTGCGGACGTGCCGTGGATGATCGTGGACGCGCCGCTGGACTCCTCCGGATGCGGGCGCGGCGAGGAGCGGGCCCCGACCGCGCTGCGCCGAGCCGGCCTGCGCGAGGCCCTGGCCGCCGACGACGACGGGCAGATCGACGAGGCGCGGTTGCGCGACCCGAACCGCGACCCGGTCAGCGGGGTGATCGGCGCGGCGGGCCTGGTCCGGGCCGGCGGCGCCATCGCCGCGCGGATCGGCGCGCTGATCGCGGACGGCCACCGACCACTGGTGCTCGGCGGCGACTGCGCGATCCTGCCCGGCATCTGCCGGGCACTGCCCCCGGCGACCGACCTGTGGTTCGTCGACGCCCACCCGGACTTCCTCGACGGCACGACCTCACCGACCGGTGAGGCCGCCGACATGGACCTCTCGGTGGTCACCGGTCACGGCCCGGTCGCCGTCGGCCCCGCCGGCGCGCTGATCGAGCCCGGCCGCGTCCACCTGCTCGGGCACCGCCCCGCCACCGACGAGAGCAGCCGGGTCGAGGCGGCCCGGATCGACCCGGCGATCCACCAGATCAACGCCGCCGAGCTGCTGCGCCGGGGCGCGGCGACGGTCGGCGCGAGCCTGGCCACCGACGGCGACGGACCGGCCTGGCTGCACCTCGACCTGGACGTGGTGGACCCGCGCGACCTGCCCGCGGTGACCTACCCCGAACCGGACGGCCCGCGCTGGGCGGATCTGATCGCGCTGGTCACGCCGTTGGCCCGCGCCGACCGGCTGCTCGGGATGAGCGTGACCGACCTGAACACCGATGAGGACCCCGACGGGCGGCACACCCGACGCGTCGTCGAGGTCCTCACCGAGATGCTGGTCGACTGACCGGCCGGTGACTCAGGTACGGCGGTGGTGCATGCCGAGGCGCAGCAGCACGAAGCGCAGCACGGTGGCGGCCAGGTTCGCGGCCACCAGCACGGCCAGTTCGACCGGCCGGGCCGGTACGGCAGAGACGAGGTGCAGCACTGCCAACGCGCCGCTTGTCAACGCCAGACCGAGCGCGAAGGCGAGCAACCCCTGCGCGTGATGCCGGGCTGCGTGCCGGCGTCCGCTGATGCCGAACGTCAGCCGCCGGTTCGCTGCCGTGTTCGCCACCGCGGTGAGCAACAGCGCCAGGAGGTTCGCCGGTTGCGCGCCGAGCATGCCCCGGGTGGCCACGAACAGCAGCAGGTACGCGAGCGTGCTCGCCACCCCGACCGCCGCGAACCGGGCCAACTGCCGGGGCAGCCCGGCCGGCACCTGTCCTGGCAGCGCCGTTCCTGGCCGGGCACCCGGCCCGGTCAGCGGCGTCCCACCCGGCCCGGCCAGCGGCTGGGCACGTGGCGCGGTCAGCGGCGCCCGGCCGAGCTGCGCGCGCAGGTCGGCCAGAGGCAGCGTCCCGGTCAGCAGCGCCCGGCCCAGCCGACCCACGCCGCGCAGGTCGGCCAGGGCGGTGGCGACGATGTCCACGCGGCTGTCCGGGTCGTCGACCCAGTCCACCGGCACCTCGTGGATGCGCAGCCCCGCCCGCTGGGCCAGCACCAGCAGCTCCGTGTCGAAGAACCAGCCGGTGTCACGCACCACCGGCAGCAGTTCCGTGGCGACGTCGGCCCGGATTGCCTTGAACCCGCACTGCGCGTCGGAGAACCGCGCCGCCAACGCACCGCGCAGCAGCAGGTTGTAGGCCCGGGAGATCACCTCCCGTTTGGTGCCACGCACCACCCGGGAGGTACGCGCCAGGCGGGTGCCGATCGCCAGGTCGGAGTGGCCGGAGATGAGCGGCGCGACAAGTGGCAACAGCGCCGCCAGGTCGGTCGAGAGGTCCACGTCCATGTACGCCAGCACCGGTGCTGACGACGCCGACCAGGCGGCCGACAGCGCCCGCCCCCGCCCCTTGGCGTCCAGGTGCAGCACCTCGACGCCGGGCAGTTCAGCGGCCAGGCCGTCGGCCACCTTCAGGGTGTCGTCGACGCTTGCGTTGTCGGCGACAGTGATCTGGAACGGGTACGGGAAGTGTGCGCTCAGGTGGGCGTGCAGTCGTCGTACGCACGGCCCGAGGTCGACCTCCTCGTTGTGCACCGGGATGACCACGTCCAGCACGGCGGCGGTGGGTCGGGCCTGGATGGCGGGCCGTGGTCCGCCAAGCATCGTCACGACGCCCCCGCGGCGGCGCTGAGGTCGTAGAGGGTGACCCCGTCGACGGTCTGCGCGGTGAACGTCTCCGCGACCCAGGCGGCGATCTCCTGGGAGGCCGCGCTGCCGCCGTTGGCCCGGAAGCCACCGCCACCGACGAAGTAGTGGACCTTCCCGTCGGCCACGTAACGCTGAAACTGCGCCAGCGTCGGTGACGGGTCACTGCCGTTGAACCCGCCGATCGCCATCACCGGTTCACCGGTGGCGAGCTGGTAACCGGACGCGTTGTTCGAGCCGATGGTCGCGGCCACCCACGTGTAGTCCGCGCTGTCGCGCTCCAGCAGCTCGCGCAGTGCGGCGCTGGGCTCACGGGCGTCGAGCAGCCCGCCCATGCCCCCACCGGCCGAGCGCCCCTGCCCGCCGGGGCCTTGGCCGCCGACCGGGAAACCGGGTGCGCCGTTACGATCACCGCCTGGGAAGGCGGGCCCCTGACCGCCATTGCGGCCGCCGTTCTGGCCACCGCCGTTCTGGCCGCCACCGTTCTGGCCGCCGCCGTTCTGGCCACCGCCGTTCTGGCCGCCGGGTAACTGACCGCCGCCCGGGAAGCCGCCCGGGAACTGGCCGCCGCCGGGGAGTTGGCCGCCGGGCGGCAGTTCCATGCCGCCGGGCGGTCGCCCGCCGGGGAAGCCGCCCCGGCCGAATCCGCCCGCCACGAACGGGCCGGCGCTCGGGATCGACCCGGTGTGGGGGGTCGCGGCGGTCTGCACCGCGTACGCCACCGGACCGGCGAGGGCCGCCGCCGCGCCCAGGCCCAGCACCACCGGCACCAGGCGGCGGGGCAAGCGGCCGACGAGCAGGAACAGCAGCGCACCGACCAGACCGGCGACGAGCACAGTGGTCCGCAGCCACGGGTACCAGTCGGGGCTGCGCCCGAGCAGCACCCACGCCCACCACACGGTTACCGCGAGGGTGCCGGCGAGCGTCGCCGCGGCGGCCAGCGGACTCCACCGCTGCCAGCGCGTGCCGCCAGCGTCGCCGGGCGCGGGCTGCAGTCGGCGGCACCGCCAGAGCAGCGTCACACCGATGCCGACGAGCGCGCCGATCGCCGGTGCGAGCGCCACCGTGTAGTAAGCGTGGAAGATCCCGGACATGAAGCTGAAGATCAGGCCGGTGACCAGCAGCCAACCGCCCCAGAGCAGCAGCCCGGCCCGGGTGCGGTCGGTGCGGGCCGCCCGACCGGCCAGCAGCAGACCGGCGACCAGAAAGATCAGCGCGGCCGGCAGCAGCCAGGAGACCTGACCACCGATCTCGCCACCGAACATCCGCAGCACGCCGTTCTGCCCGGAGAACGGGCCACCCCCGCCGCCCGGGCGGGGGCCACCACCGCCAACGCTGCCGACCTCCTCGCCGGTGATCCGGCCGAGGCCGTTGTAGCCGAGGGTCAACTCCAGGATGCTGTTGCCCTGCGAGCCGCCGATGTACGGGCGGGCGCTCGCCGGCACCAACTCGACGAGCGCCACCCACCAGCCGGCGGCGACCACCACCGCCAGCCCTGCCAGCAGCAGCTGCCGGACCCGCCGCCACAGCCCGGTCGGCGCGGCCAGCAGGTAGACGCCGGCGAAGACCGGCACCACAAGGAACGCCTGCAACATCTTGGTGAGGAAGCCGAAGCCGACGAGCACACCGACGAGCACGATCCACCGGGTGCTTGCCGTCTCCAGCGCGCGCACTGTGGCGTACGCCCCGGCGACCAGCAGCAGGACCAGCAGCGCGTCCGGGTTGTTGAACCGGAACATCAGCGTCGCCACCGGGGTGACCGCGAGGACCGCGCCCGCGATCAGACCGGCGGCCGGCCCGTACCAGCGCTTCACTGTCGCGTGGAGCACGCCTACCGAAGCGACCCCGCAGAGCGCCTGCGGTACGAGCATCGCCCAGCTGTTCAGTCCGAAGATCCGTACGGACAGGGCCATCAGCCACAGCGACGCGGGTGTCTTGTCGACGGTGATGGAGTTGGCGGCGTCCGACGAGCCGTAGAGGAAGGCCTTCCAGCTCACCGAGCCGGCCTGCACGGCCGCCGCGTAGAACGAGTTCGCCCAGCCCGACGCGCCCAGCCCCCACAGGTAGAGCAGGCCGGTGGCGAGCAGCAGGATCACCAGCGCGGGCCGGGCCCAGGCCGGCGGGCGGCGCGTCGGCGGCGAGTGCTCGTCGGGGCGGGCGTCCGTCGGCGGCTCTGGTGCGGTGGGTGCCGTCGGCAGGGTCTCTGTTCTGTCCATGCGGCCAGCCTCGGCGGCCAGGCTGGCGCGACCCCGTGCGCAGACTATGCGTCAGCTGTGGGATTCGGCAGCCGGACGGTGAACACTGTCCGACCTGGACGGCTCTGCACCTCGACCGTGCCGTGGTGGGCCTCCACCACCGCCGCGACGATGGCCAGGCCGAGGCCGGTGCTGCCGTGCGCGCGGGACCGGGAGCTGTCGCCCCGGGCGAACCGCTCGAACATCTCCGGTTGCAGTTCCACCGGCACGCCCGGCCCGTCGTCCGCGACGGTGAGCACGGCACTGGCGGCGTCGACGGCGAGGGTGGTGGTGACAGTGCTGCCGGGTGGGGTGTGCACGCGGGCGTTGGTGAGCAGGTTCGCCACCACCTGGTGCAGCCGGGCGGCGTCGCCGGGCACCCGGATCGCCACGTCGGGCAGTTCGAGCTGCCAGCGGTGTTCGGGGCCGGCGACGTGCGCGTCACTGACCGCGTCCACCAGCAGGGCGGTGAGATCCACCGGTTCGACAGCGAGCGGCCGGCCGGTGTCGAGGCGGGCCAGCAGCAGCAGATCGTCGACGAGGCTGGTCATCCGGGTGCTCTCCGACTCCACGCGGCGCAGCGCGTGCGCCACGTCGGGGGGAACCTCGTCGCGGCCACGGCGGGCCACCTCGGCGTAGCCGCGGATCGCCGCGAGAGGCGTCCGCAGTTCGTGGCTGGCGTCGGCAACGAACTGGCGTACCCGGGTCTCGCTGGCCTGCCGGGCGGAGAGCGCGTCGGCGACGTGGCCCAGCATCCGGTTCAGCGCCGCCCCGACCTGACCGACCTCGGTGCGCGGGTCGGTGTCGGCGGCCGGGACCCGGACGGCGAGCGCCACCTCCCCACGGTCCAGGGGCAGTTCGGTGACGCGGGTGGCGGTGGCGGCCACCCGGTGGAGCGGTCGCAGGGTTGCCCGCACGATGACCGCGCCCGCCACACCGGCGAGGAGCAGCCCGACCGCGGCCACCCCGGCCTGCGCGGCGACAAATGCCCAGATGGTCTCCTGCACGCCGGAGAGGGGGATCGCGACGACGCGTACCCGGCCGTCCCAGTACTGCCGGGCCACGGCCCGGTAGTCACCGCGATCGCCGAGGTCGACGGTGCGCGGTCTGGCGTCGACAGGGAGGTCCGCCAGCGCCGCGACCTCCCCCACCGCGACGGTCTGCTCGTCGGGGAACGGGTCGGCGCTGGAGACGCTCTTGGTCAGGGTGCGGGCGCTGGTCACGCGGCCATCGCTGATCTCGGCGACCACCACGCCGGACGGCAGTCCGAGTGGGATGCCCGGTCCGTCACCGGGGAAGGCCGGCCGTCCCGGACGGTCGCCCCGCATGGCCGTCGCGGGGGCCAACTGGGCGTCCAGCCGGTCGATCAGGAAGTGCCGCAGCGCCACAGTGGTCAGGCCCCCGATCGCGACGCTCACCAACGCGAGAAGCGCGAGCAGGGCAAACACCAGTCGGGTACGCAGGGAGCGCCCGGCCAGCCACCCTCGGGCGGCGCGCAGTGGGCGGCGCCTACTCGGCGGGTCGGAGGACATAACCCGCACCGCGCAGCGTGTGGATCATCGGTGCCCGGCCGGCGTCGATCTTCTTGCGCAGGTACGAGATGTACAGCTCCACCACGTTGGCCTGGCCCCCGAAGTCGTAGTTCCACACCCGGTCGAGGATCTGCGCCTTGCTGAGCACCCGGCGCGGGTTACGCATCAGGAAACGCAACAGCTCGAACTCGGTAGCGGTGAGAGTGACCAGCTGGCCGGCGCGGCGGACCTCGTGGCTGTCCTCGTCGAGGCTGAGGTCACCCACGGTCAGCACCGCCTCCTCCTGCGCGGCGATCGCCAGCCCGGAGCGGCGCAGCAATGCACGCAGCCGGGCGATGACCTCCTCCAGGCTGAACGGTTTGGTGACGTAGTCGTCGCCGCCGACGGTCAACCCCGCGATGCGTTCCTCGACCGCGTCGCGGGCGGTCAGGAAGAGCACCGGCACTGTGGGGGCGTGCTCGCGCAGCCGGCGCAGCACCTGGAAGCCGTCCAGGTCGGGCAGCATCACGTCGAGCACCACGGCATCCGGCTGGAACTGTCGGGCGGTGCTCAACGCCGCCATGCCGTTGCCGGCGGTGCGGACCTGCCAGCCCTCGTAGCGCAGGGCCATCGACAGCAGGTCGGTGAGCGTGGGTTCGTCGTCGACCACCAGCACCCGGACGGGTTCCCCGTCGGGGCGACGCAGCTCGATCCGGCTCGGCGCGGCCTGCCCGTTCATGACCATGGGCCCCATGGTGGCCGCCACGCCTGTGCCGTGCCCCTGCGGAAGCTGTGCGCGGGCTGTGCGAGCGGGCCGACGCGACGCCGGCGACACCATCGGTCAGCCCCGCCTCGTGGTCACTCGGACACCCCGTACGCGTCGGTGCGCACGAACCGCATGCTCCAGCCGCCGGCCTCGTCGGGCCGGTCGCGTTCGTAGAGGTGGTCGGGGCCGGGCTGCACCGGCCCCGTGCCGTCCGGGTGCCGCATGATCCAACGCTGGGGTGGGGCGCCGTCCGACCCGGCCGGCAGCAGCCGGACCAGGCCGTCCGCGGGCCCGCCGACGAAGCGTACGGTGACCTCGCTCATCGCGGCGTCCCCTCGGGTGACCGTGCCGGCACAATCGGTGACACCGGCTCTGGCTCGCAAGCTACCGCACCCACCGCTCCGGCGCAGCGAGGTGCGCGGGGCCCGTGTGCCCCGAACCGGGCTCGGTTTGCCCAGTTCGGAGGGCGGGTACCGCGATCGGAGCAACCCGGCCGTCGGCGGGGCGAGGACGAGGAGCGGTCGATGCGGATGCTGGACGAGCGGTACCGGCTCGAACAGCGCATCGGTGTGGGCGGGATGTCCGAGGTGTGGCGGGCCTACGACCAGGTGCTGGACCGGCCGGTCGCGGTGAAGCTCATCTCCCCCGGCCGCGACGATCGGGACGGCCCGGTGGACCGGATCCGGGCGGAGGCCCGGTCGGCGGCCCGGCTGGAACACCCCAACGTGGCCAGCGTGCACGACTTCGGCACCTCCACGACGTGGCCGGGCCGACCGGTGCCCTACATCGTCATGGAGCTGGCCGAGGGTGAGACGCTCGCCGTGCACCTGCGCGCCGGGCCGCTGGACTGGCAGATCGCGGTGCGGGTCTGCGCGGAGGTCGCCGCCGCGCTGGCCGCCGCGCATGCCGAGGGCATCGTGCACCGGGACGTCAAGCCCGCCAACGTCATCCTCACCCCGGCCGGGGTGAAGGTGCTCGACTTCGGCATCGCCATCGCCGCCGGAGAACCCGACCCGATGCCGACCGGCATGGTGCTCGGCACCCCGGCATACCTGGCGCCCGAACAACTGGACGAGGCGCCCGCCACCCCCGCCGCCGACATGTACGCCCTCGGCGTGCTGCTCTATTACAGCCTGACGGCCCGCCTGCCCTACCGCGCGACGACCTCCAGCGAGTTGCTCCTCGCACGCCGCCGTCAGCCACCGGAGCCGCTGCCCGACATCGCCGGGCTCCCACCGGAGGTCGCCGAGCTGTGCCACTCCTGCCTCGCCGAGGACCCCGGGCAGCGTCCGACCAGCCTGGTCGCCGCGCTGCTGCTGGCCGAGGCCGTGGACGCCCGGGTGTACGTGCCGATGACGATCCCGACGACCCGCCGGCCGGCCCCGACGTCGCCGTGGACCGAACGAGCCGCCGCGGAGGCCACCGAGGCGGTGGTGCTGGTGGACGAGCCGAACCTGCCCGCCGGGCGCTGACGGCACGACCCCGTGGTGTCTGACGGCGCGACCCGTGGCGTTTCGCCGGGCGGCGAAGGGGTAGCCGGCCTGGTGAGCGACGGGAGAAACGCGATGCCGGATCAGAGTTCCTGGCTGCGTGAGGCCACAGCGACCGCCGAGGGCGGTCACGTACGCACCGACGATGGCGGGCTCTCCACCGCGCTGGCCTCACCGCTGGCGCCGCACTGCACCGGGCTGACCCCGGAACAGTTGCTGGCCGCGGCCTTCGCCTCCTGCCTGCATCACGCGGCGGTGGAGGTGGCCGGGGAGATCACCGACGAGGCGCACACCGTGCAGGTCCGGGCGGAGGCGAAGCTGGGGCGGGACAACGACGGCCGGTACCGGGCCGACGTCCACGCGGAGATCTCCTCAGCCGGGCTGAGCCGGGATCAACTGGCCGACCTGGTCGAGTACGCCGACCGGCTCTGGCCGTTCTCCAGCAGCGACGCCAGTCGCCACCGCCTGACCGTCACCCCAGCCGAGAACGGCCGCCACTGACCCAGGCCCCAGGCGGCCCGCCACCCCGCCCGCCCCACCGCGCCGATCCTGCGCACGCGCGCGCCTCATCGCGTCGATCTTGCACTTTCGGTCGTCGAA
Organism: Micromonospora sp. NPDC049089; assembly: GCF_040648775.1. Lineage (NCBI taxonomy): Bacteria > Bacillati > Actinomycetota > Actinomycetes > Micromonosporales > Micromonosporaceae > Micromonospora > Micromonospora sp. NPDC049089. The sequence continues at coordinate 7,793 of NZ_JBEZEH010000122.1, read as the reverse complement.
ATGAGGGACATGCCCTTTGTGCCGCGACAGCAAGTGCAAGATCGGCGAGCAGGGTACGGGGCCTGGGGCGGTGTGGGGGGGTCGGCGGGGGGGTCGATTGGTGGAGGTGAGCCTCGACTGTTCGGCTGATGCCTGACGGCGGCCGGAGATGCGGCCGGCGGAAGGGCGGGGCGAGCGGATTCACCCGGCAAGTCGGGAATAACCGTCTGGCGTGAGTCGCGAGGTTGGTCAACTCTGCTCCCGCTTTGCCCATTGAAGTCGGCATGATCAGGGCAAATTGTGGCGCATGCCACCGTACGGGCTGGTGGCATCGGGCATTCAGCTCTTTAGCCTCGTCAGGTGCACCCCGACGACCCCTCCGCCCAGAAGCTGACCGACGCGCGCCCGACCACCCCTTCGGACGACGCCGCCTCAACCGAACGGACGATCGGCCGTCACCGCGCTGCCGAAGCTCCGCGGCGGGCCCTGCTGGGCTCGACCCCGGTGCGGGTGGCGCTGGCCACCGGCGTCACCTGCTGCCTCAGCCTCGTCGCGGTCGCCACCGCGCGAGGCAACGACGACACCCCCCGTACGGTCGAGCCGCTCGCCGAGGCGGTGGCCGACCGCGCCGCCATCGCCGACGAACGCGCCTCCCGGTCGCTGGACCGCGACGCCGCCCCCGCCCGGATCCTGCCGCCCAGCCCGACGGCGAAGCCCACACCCACCCCCACCGCCGTCCGCAAGGCGCCCAAGAAGCCGGTCAAACCCCGCCGCCCCCGGCCGGTCGCCGGCCTCGACCAGGCGCAGATGGACAACGCGAAGATCATCGTGGACGTCGGCCTGGAGATGAAGATGCCTCGGCGCGCCCTGGTGGTGGCACTGTCCACCGCCATGCAGGAGAGCAACCTCTACAACCTGGCCAGCGACGTCCTGCCGGAGTCGGCGGAGTACCCGAACCAGGGCAGCGGCTCCGACCACGACTCGGTCGGGCTGTTCCAGCAGCGGCCCAGCAGCGGTTGGGGCACGGTGGCCCAGCTGATGCGCCCGTCGTACGCCGCGCGGGCCTTCTACAGCGCGCTCAACGAGATCCCCGGCTGGCAGGACATGAGCGTCACGGCAGCCGCCCAGTCCGTGCAGATCTCCGCCTACCCGGACGCGTACGCCCAGCACGAGGATCGGGCGACCACCGTCGCGGCGGCGCTCACCTCCTGAGCCGGGCTCGGACGCCCGCGCGTCTCAGCGACGGCCCGGCGGAGGCTGCGCACCCTCGTCCACGCCGCCGACCCCGACCCGGCTGCCCGGCACCCCGGCGGCTGCGGTGGGGGTGTCGGCGGGCACCTGCTCGACGGTCACCTGGCTGAGGATCTCGTCCACCCGAACCTCGCGCCGTCGGCGAGCGTCCAGCGCCGCCTCGAAGTCGCGTCGGGCCTGCACGGCCTCCGCGTACGCACGCTCCCGCACCCGCCGTGCCTCGTCGCGGGCCTCGTCCAGCTCGACGCGGGCCTGGGCCAGCAAGTCGGCTGCCTCGCGCCGCACCGCGTCACCGGCGGGCCGGGTGGCGGCGGCGGCGCCCAGGTCGAGTCGTCGCAGGAGGCCGCCGAGCGCGGCTGCCTCCTGACGAATCTCGTCCCATTCCCCGGCCGCCTCGGGTGCGCCCTCGGCCCGCTCCGCGAGCCGGGACAACCGAACCCCCAACTCGTCCAGGCAGTAATCCACCTGACGCTGGTCGTAACCGGTCTCAACGACGGAGAACCTCATACTGTCGCCCCCCAGGCAGCTGCTGTTACTTCCCCACCTGGATCCTCGGCCGCGACCGCTCGCGCCGAGGGGGTTCGGGGAAAATGTTCAGCATGCGCGCAGGTGGCGCGAGGCTCAGACCCGCTTGGGCAGCACGACGACCCGGCCGAAGAACTCATCGATGCGGCGCACCACGTCGTTGAAGTCGTCCAGGTCGATCGGCTTGGTGACGTACGCGTTGGCCTGCAACGTGTAGCTGCCGACGATGTCGGTGTCGGCGTTGGAGGTGGTCAGCACGACGATCGGGATGGTCCGCAGATCCTCGTCCTGCTTGACCGCCCCGAGCACCTGGCGACCGTCCATGCGCGGCATGTTCAGATCCAGCAGGATCACGTCGGGTCGGCGGGCATCTTCGTGCCGGCCCTCGGCGCGGAGAAACTCCATCGCCTCCTCGCCGTCACTCACCACGTCGATGATCTTGTCGACGTCGGAGTCCGCCAGCGCCTCCTCGATCATCAGCACATCACCCGGGTCGTCGTCGACGACCAGGATGCGTACCGGCTGGGGGCTGTCTGCGCCCATCACTACCTGCCTCGGAGTCGACGGGGACGGGACCCTGACGGTCACCGCGTTGGCGGGGGAAATGCTGGCGGGGAAATCTAGCCCATCACGAAGCACTGCGGGACGCGGGGTCGACCGACTCCGGTTCGTACCGCAACACGTCGGCGAGGCCGGTCACCCGCAGCACCCGCTCGACCCGCCCGTGGGCACCGGTGAGCCGCAGCCACCCCCCGTCGGCCGCCGCCTGGTTGTCGCCTCGGACGAACACGGCCATCCCGGTGGAGTCGCAGAACGTGAGGTCGGTCAGGTCGAGCAGCACCCGGGTCTCGCCCGCCGCCCTGAGCCGCTCGATCGCGGCGGTCAGCTCGGGGGCGGTGCTCAGGTCCAGCTCGCCCACGAGCCGCAGGCAGGCGCCACCCCCGTCGCGCTCGACGTAGTTGACGCTGAACGTCACCGTTCTCCCCCTCGCTCCACCACGAGGGTGGGACGTTTGCAGTCCGGCAAGTATACGCAGAGCTGACCCGTCCGCCGCCGAGCGCGGTGATCGATCCGGATGCCCCGGCGGGTCGGTCAGCGAGCGGTGCCGGGCAGCGCCGCGCATCCCAGCGCCAGCACCCGCGCCGCCCGGGGAAAGTCCCGCAACGCGACGGCGTAGTGCTCCAGCGGCAGGACAACCGCCCCGGCGGGCACCCCACGACTTTCCAGAATCCCCGACAGCCACTCCACGAACTCCGTGAACAGGGAGGGGTCGTCGACGTAGACCGCCGCGGCCAGGAAATCCACGATGTGGCCCAGGTCGCTCACTGTCGAGTCGAGCTGCGCGGCGGTGTACGCCCGTGCCGCCGGCACCCGCTCCCGCAGCTCCGCCAACGCGCTGTCGATCAGCTCACCGCGACGGCGCACCAGGCTGGCGTACTCGTCGTCGGCCAGGTGGGCCAGCCGCGCCGGCGGTGCCGTGCGCAGCGCCCGCTCGTCGGCTATCAGCTCGGCCGCCGAGGGCGCGTCCGGTGCCCAGGCCACCCCGAGCCGGCGCGCCCACCGGCCGTCCGTGCCGAACCCACGCCCGCCCACCACCACCGGGACGTCCGAGCGGCGGCACGCCTCGATCATGCGGTGGGCGTACGGCAGGCGCATCGGCAGCGCGCACGCCAACGCGACCGCGTGCGCGTCGTAGCGGTGCAGGTACGACACGAGGTGCGCCGCGGGGACGCTGGCGCCCAGGAAGGTCACCTGCCACCCGCGTAACCGCAGCACCTCGGCCACCAGCCGGGGCGGCAACGCGTGCCACTCGCCATCCATGCAGGCGACCACGACCCGGCCGTTGATCGGCTGCGGTCTCGCGTGCGCGGAAACCGCCGCCACCACCTGCTCGCTGATGTGGGTGGCCGCGTGCTCCTGGGCGACGCTCCACTCGTTGCGGGCCCACCGCTCACCCACCTCGGCCTGCGCGGGCGCGACCAGGTCGAGCAGCACCCGCTCCGCCGGGACGCCCGCGTCGAGCAGACCGATCGCCAGGTCGGTCGCGGCGTACTCGTCGGCGTCCGCGAGATGCTCCAGATATCCGGAGTACGCCTCGCCGAGGTCATTGGCGGCAGTGGCGGCGGTCACGCGTCAGGCTCCCTCGTGTGGTCGACGCCGGCGGGCACCGAGTGCAGGTGCCGTGTCCCGCGCCCGCCCAGGCCGGCCGCCCGCAGCGCCAGCACGGCGATGTCGTCGTGGTCGCCCTGCGCCAGCCAGTCGCAGGTGATCTGCTCGACCCGTTCGGCGAGGGCCGGGGCGGGCATCCGATGGCAACCGGTCAGCGCGCTGATCAGCCGCTCCGGGCCGAACTGCTCGTCCCCGCGCCGGCCGCCCCGGGCCTCGGTCACCCCGTCGCTGTAGAGCAGGCAGGTCTCGCCCGGCGCCAGCCGCACCGTCACCTCGCCGACGCGGGGGTCGGGCACCACCCCGATCAGCATGCCGCGCAACGGCACCGTCTCCACCTCACCGCTGGCGCGCAGCACCAGTGGTGGCAGATGCCCCCCGCCGGCCATGGTGAGGGTGAGGCCGCCGTCGCGCTCCGGGCGGGCCACGCCGAGCACGATGGTGGCGAAGCGGCCCTCACCGTGCGCCTGGGTCGTCTCCAGCAACGCGTCGTTGAGCAGCCGCAGCAACCGCGCCGGGTGCGACTCCAACCGGTGCAGCGCCTGCAGACACTGGCGCAGCTGGCCGGTGAAGACGGCGGCTTCGACGCCCTTGCCCGACACGTCGCCGAGGAAGAACACCGAACCCCCGTCGGGGAGCCGGTGCGAGCCGTAGAAGTCGCCGCCGATGCGCAGTCCCGCCTGCGCGGGCCGGTACGCGGTGCCCCACTGCACACCGGTCGCCTCGACCGGCTCGACCGGCAGGAGGCTCGCCTGGAGGGTGTCGGCCACCTCGGCCTGGTCGCGGTAGAGCAGCGCGGTGGTCAACGCCGCGCCCGCGCGGGCCGCGAACGCGCGGACCAGCTCCACGTCGTCCTCGTCGTACCAGCGGGTGGCGCGACGGGCCACCAGCAGCACACCGACCGGCGCGTCGCGGCCCGGCAGCGGAACGACCCGGGCGGCGCTGTCGGTGCCGGCCAGCCCCGGCAACCAACCGGCGTCGACCGCCTGCTCGACCAACCAGTCCACCGCGTGCGGCTCGGCCCCGGTCAACCCGTCGGCGATGGCGGTCGGCAGCTCGCCGCCGGCCAGTACGCCGCTGTCCACGGTCGGCACCTCGTCGTCGGTGCGTGAGGCCCGCCACCAGCGGGCGCGCCCGGCCTTCGGGGCGAGCACCAGCACCGCCACCTCGGCCAGGGTCGGCACGGCGAGTCGGACGACAGCGGCGGCAGCCCGGTCCGGGTGCAGTGGGTTGCCCAACTTGTCGCCGACCACGGCCAGGAACGCCGAGCGAGCCCGTTCGGCGATCAGCGCGTCGGCGCGGCTGACGCTGTCGGTGACGTCCTCGACGTACCAGCAGCAGCGGTCACCGGAGAGCGGCACCTGGCGCGCGGTGAGCCGGCGCCCGCGATGGGTGAAGCTCCCGGGGACACCGTCGCTCAACCCGGGCACACATGCCGCGCCGAGCAGCTCACCGGGAGTCACCTCGGGCAGCAACCGCTCGGCCACCGGGCTGACGTGCCGCACGACGCCATCGGCGTCGCAGACCACCAGGCCCTCCCGGAAGTGTTCGACGACCTCGAACCAGTCGGGCGTGGCCTGCCCCCGGTCGGGGGCCAGTGGCGGCAGGGCGGCGGTGGGGTGGCGAACGTCGGCGGACCACGCCGAGGGTCGTGTCGTGCTCGGCGTGGAGAGCCGTCCGTCGCCCGGGTCCCAGTCCCTGACGTCGGAAGCAGTCACCAGCTGAGCCTCACTCCTTTGTCGTTCACCGAACCCGTGCCGGAACCGGCGTCCATGGTCAAAACTCTCCCGTCACCCTACGCCGGAACCCGGAAAGCGGCATCTCACGGCTGGTGGCCGGCACCGCCACGGCGGGGCGTCGGACGAGCGACACGGGGGGGTCGTAACCGCCCCCGCTTTGCGTTTTGTGGCTCAACAGGGAAAATGGTGGGATGCCCGATCAGCTGTTGACCATCGAGACAAGCCGGCTCGCCGCCGGCAACGTCCGACTCCGGCTGACCGGCGAACTCGACTACGACAGCGCACCGGAGCTGATCGCCGCGGCGGCCGGGCTGCGCGGCCGCGACGACGCCCCGGTTCTGGTCGACCTGACCGGGGTCACTCTCTGCGACTCCTCCGGGCTCAGCGCGTTGCTGGTGGTGCACCGCGCCGCCGGGGCGATCCGACTGACCGGGGTCAGCCCTCAGCTTCAGCGGATGCTGGACCGCACGGGCCTGACCGAGTTGCTGTTCGAGACGTACGCCGCCGACGACGTGCGCGCCACCGGCTGACCCACCGGCCACCCCCGCACCGGACGGGGTGGCCCCCGACCCTGGGACCTGGGGTCGGGGGCCGGAGGAATGTCTAGGGTGCCGTCATCGGCTGAAGCCGGGGGCCGTCCTCACGCAGCTCGCCGATCGGGGCCGGGTCGACGTCCTCGGGCTTCCCCGAATCGGGCGTCTGGTACAGGTAGCGGACGAACTGCCCACCCGCCTCGTTGTCGTCCGCACCGGGCCACTGACCGATGCAGTCCATCCCGATCACCTCGCGGCCCGTTCCGTCGGCCTCCTCCACCAGCGCCCACAGGCTCACCGGGTAACACCTGGTGACCTCGGGTGTGAGTTGCCAGCGGGCGTACCAGCCGGGTCGAGCGGGGACGATCTCGACAACTTCCTTCATGACGACCTTCCTTCCGCGTACCTCGGAAGAACTCCGGTCCTGAGCCGATCGTGCGGGCCGTGCGGGTGAGCACCCCTCACCCCCGCCGGATGAAGCGTGGCGCAGGTTGGTCCGACCCGGCCGGCGGCCCCCGTTTCCTTCTCCCGGACGGCGGGAAGGCGACTGGCGCAGCCACGATCCCCAGCGGAAGGGATGCCACCATGCGCAAGCAGATGGAGGGCGACAACCAGAGGCGCCGGGCCCTGGCCCGGCAGGCCCGGGAACAGAATCGCCAGCCCAGCGAGATCGGCGCCAGCCTGAGCGCGTCCAAGCAGCTCACCAGCCTCGACGCGGGTAAGCGAGCGGGCCCACCAGCGGCCGGACCGCACAAGTCGGACACCACGCGCGGGGGGCCGGCACCGCCGCCGGTCGGTAGCGCCGACAACCCGCGACCGCAGCCGTCCCCGCCGAGCGGCGCGGCCGGTGTGAACAGCATGGGCTACCACGACCTGGTCGACGAGGTTCGGCGTCGCGCCGGGGTCGACTTCAAGACCGCCAAGGTGGGCACCGAGGCGACAGTTCTGGTCCTCGCGTTCGCCCTGGAGGCCGCCGAGCGGCAGCGGCTGCTCGCCGCGGTGCCGGCGTCGCTGCACGACGTGCTGCCGGTCGACGGCATCGAGCGGCACCAGGACCTGCCCGGCTTCCTGGCCGAGGTGGGCCGGATCAGCGGCAACACCCCGGAGCAGGCCCGTTACCAGGCGGAGGCGACGATCGCCGCGCTCGCCGAGCAGGACGGCGACCTGGTCGAGTCGTTGCACGTACCCGACGGGTTGCGCGACCTGCTGAACCCGCCGGAGGCCGGCGGCGGCCTGGTGGGCGCCTCCACCACCACACCCACGCTGGACGCCGACGAGATCAGCGCGGCGCTGGACGACCTGCCCTACTGGTCCGGCGACAGCCAGGGCCTCTACCGGGTGGTCGCGCTGCCGCCCGACAACCTGGACCGGGTGCTCGCCCGGCTCGACCGGCTTCGCCAGGACAACGGCCGCGGCCCGAGCATCGGACGTCCGGGCGACACCGCCGCCGTGTTGACAGTGCGAACCAACCAGGCCAACGGGGTCACCGCGCTCGACGTGGACCTCGCCCGCCAAATCGACGACGCGATCGACGAGGTGGGGGCCGGGATGGCCGGCGGCTGACCGGCCACCACGACACCGTCGGGCCGGCGGAGCGGGG
>NZ_JBEZEH010000121.1:0-21929 GCF_040648775.1 Micromonospora sp. NPDC049089 | reverse complement strand
GGACCGGGAGGCGACCCGCGAGGACCTCGCGGCGCTGGAGGCGTTCGTCGCCAGCCGGCGGGGCGTGGAGTTCTACCTGGAGCCGGAGACCACGGCGACGGACACCACGGTGGTGGCGATCGCCCACGACGGTGAGTGGATCCGCCGGCGCACCGGCACGCCCAGGGCGGCCGGGGCGATTGCCCGCAAGCACGCGGTGCCGCTGTACGAGGCCGGGCGCACCGGCTACCCGGAACGGATGCGGACCTGGAGCCGGGCGCACCCGGAACGCCACGCCCGCTGAGGGCCGCCGGGCTCAGGTGTCGTCCACGGCCGTGCGGGCCTGCTCGAACGTCACCGGCTCCGCGTGGCTGGAGACGTACCAGTGGTAGTCACCGTCGAGTAGTCGCCGGATCAGGTCGAGATCGAGGCCATCCTCCGGCTGGCGCAGGTGCGCGGGCGGCGGGTAGAAGCAGTCGCCCAGCAGCATGACGCCCGAGTCCGGCACCAGCACAATTGTCGAGTCCGGCGCGTGCGTGCCTCCGACGTGTCGTAGCTCGACGCCCACTGGCAACTCGTCGACATCGGTGAACGTCCGGGTTGGTGGCAGGATCGCAAAATCCTCCCAGGAGTCCATCGCGCGTGCCCGCCCCCGAAAGCTCGGGCCGAGACGAGGGTCGGCGCGTACCCGCTCGTCCAGATAGTGGTGGCTCCACGGCTGTGCGGCTTCGGCGCGCAGCAGCGGCACAGCCGTCTCATGCCCGACGATCTCCACGCCGGGCCAGGCGCAGGCTCCCCAGACATGGTCCCAGTGGTGGTGGGTGTAGACGAGCCAGCGTGGCTTCGGAAGTCCGGCTGCGGTGAGCGCGGCCTGGATGCCGCGGGCACGCGCGGGGCTCTGCCCGGCGTCGATCATCACACTGCCGCGCTCGTCGGCCACGACGGCGACGCCGGCCTGGACCGCCTCGGGCTCGGAGTCGCCCGGACAGATCCAGACACGACCCGCCAGGTGGTGGAACTGCGGAGCGACCATGGTAATCGATCTCCGAGATTGATCGCGGATCACGGGCGTGGTGTCGCCGATCCTAGGTCAGCGCACCGCAGGGCACCGTCCCGCCGGACGATCGGCGCAGGCCACGACGCCTTAGACCGCCCTTTGCTCTGCTTACCTATGTGCACCGGTGACGCTCCGTGTCTGGTGCAGATAGGTAAGCAGAGCAAAGGGCGGCGCACATTGATCTGTGGCGTCGCGTGGTGCGGAGCCCCGCCTGCATCGATCGCCAAGCTTCGATGGCTGGTGTCCGCCTGGCGGGGCCGGGGCGGCGTTGACCGGCGGCGGAGGGGTGTGGCAGCATTCGCGGCCTGACGGCAGTGAAGGAAGTCGGTGCGAATCCGACGCGGTCCCGCCACTGTCACCGGGGAGCGATCCCCCCTCGTGAGTCACGGCCGTGTGTCTGCGGTTGGAAGGCCGGGGGAGAGCGTCGATCCGGAAGCCAGGATACTTCGGCCGTCGGGATGTACCCCAGGGCGTGGACACCCGAGGAGGACCCGATGACGCACGGCGTCTCTGTCACCGACGATCACCGTCGTGAGCCGAGCGGCGGACGCCCCGCCGCGCCCCGACCCGGCCGCGCCGCCGCGCCGGCATCCGCACGCTCCCGCGCCGTTCACCGCTGAGTTCGACACCGCGCCACCCGTCGCCGCCGGCCCCGCGTCGGTGAGTCGCCCGGGTCGCGGTGCCTGCTGAACCCCGCGCCCATCCTTCGTCGCCCGATCGCCTCGGCGAACGCGCCGACGTCACTTTCCGGAGCCTGCCGTGCGCATCCTGCTGCTGTCCACCGCCGACACCGACCTGCTGGCCGCCCGCGCCAGCGGCGCCGACTACCGGTTGGCCAACCCCGCCCGAGTCGCCGCCGAGGAGGTGCCCGCCCTGCTCGACGGGGTCGCCCTCGTCGTCGTACGCCTGCTCGGCGGTCGGCAGGCGTGGCCGGACGGTCTTGCCGCGGTGCTCGCCACCGGCGTGCCGACTGTCGTGCTCGGCGGTGAGGCGCTGCCCGACGCGGAGCTGATGGCCATCTCCACAGTGCCGTCCGGGGTCGTCACCCAGTCGCTGGCGTACCTCGTGGAGGGCGGCCCGGACAACCTCGGACAGTTGGCCCGGTTCCTCTCCGACACGGTGCTGCTCACCGGCGAGGGGTTCGCCGCACCCGCGCCCACCCCGGCGTACGGCGTGCACGGCGACCACCCCGCCGACCCGGATCGGCCCACAGTGGGAATCGTCTTCTACCGGGCGCACGCCCTCGCCGGCAACACCGGATTCGTCGACGTGCTCGCGGACGCGGTCCGCCAGGCCGGCGGCAACCCGCTGCCGATCTTCTGCGGCTCGCTGCGCGGGCTGACCGCGGGCGCCGGACCACTCGGGCTCTTCGCCCGCTGTGACGCGCTGCTGGTCACGGTGCTCGCGGCCGGCGGCGCGGTCGCCGCCGACGCCTCCGGTGGCGGCGACGAGGACGCCTGGGACGTCGGCGCCCTGGCCGCCCTGGACGTGCCGGTCATCCAGGCGCTCTGCCTCACCAGCACCCGCGCGCAGTGGGCCGACAGCGACGCCGGCCTGTCCCCGTTGGACGCCGCCATGCAGGTGGCCATCCCCGAGTTCGACGGCCGGATCGTCACGGTGCCGTTCTCGTTCAAGCAGATCGACGCGGACGGGCTCTCGGTCTACGCCGCCGATCCCGAGCGGGCCGCGAGGGTCGCCGGGATCGCGGTACGCCACGCCCGGCTGCGGTACGTGCCGCACGCCGACAAGCGCATCGCCGTGGTGCTCAGTTCGTACCCCACCAAGCACTCCCGGGTCGGCAACGCCGTCGGGTTGGACACCCCGGCGTCGGCGGTCCGGCTGTTCGCCGCGTTGGCCGAGGCCGGCTACGACCTGGGTGACGCGCCGCCGCCCGACGACGGCGACGCGCTGATCCACGCGCTGATCGCCGCCGGTGGTCACGACGTGGAGTGGCTCACCCCGGAGCAGTTGGCAGCGGCCGAGGCCCGGATACCTGGGCCGACGTACCAGCGGTGGTTCGACCAGGTGCCGGCCGAGCTGCGCGAGCGGATGCGGGAGCACTGGGGTGAGCCGCTGGGCGAGCTGTACACCGAGGGCGGGGACATCGTGCTCGCCGGGCTGCGCTTCGGCAACGTGGTGCTGCTGATCCAGCCGCCCCGCGGCTTCGGGGAGAACCCGATCGCCATCTACCACGACCCGGACCTGCCGCCGAGTCACCACTACCTGGCCGCGTACCGCTGGCTGACCGCGCCGGTCGCGGACGGCGGCTTCGGCGCGGACGCCGTGGTGCACCTGGGCAAGCACGGCACCCTGGAGTGGCTGCCCGGCAAGGGCCTCGGCCTGGCCGCCGACTGCGGGCCCGACGCGGTCCTCGGCGACCTGCCGCTGGTGTACCCGTTCATCGTCAACGACCCCGGTGAGGGCACCCAGGCCAAGCGGCGGGCGCACGCCGTGGTCGTCGACCACCTGGTCCCGCCGATGGCCCGCGCCGAGACCTACGGCGACCTGGCCAAACTGGAACAACTGCTCGACGAGTACGCGACGGTGCAGGCGCTTGACCCGGCCAAGGTGCCCACCGTACGGGCCCAGATCTGGGACCTGGTGCGCGCCGCCGAGCTGCACCACGACCTGCACGCCGAGGCGATGCCCGACGCGGACGACTTCGACGACTTCGTGCTGCACCTCGACGGGTACCTGTGCGAGGTCAAGGACGTGCAGATCCGCGACGGGCTGCACATCCTCGCCGACGCGCCCACCGGCGAGCCCCGGGTCAACCTGGTCCTCGCGGTGCTGCGCGCCCCGCAGATCTGGGGCGGCGCCCGCGCCCTGCCCGGCCTGCGACAGGCCCTCGCCGTCGCGTACTCCCTCGACGAGCAGGAACTGCTCGCGTCGCCGGGACAGCGACTGGCGCTGCCCGAGGCGCTGACCGACGTGGTGGACGGGCCGGCCGGCACCGCCGCCGACGCGATCGACCTGATCGAGGCTCTCGCCCGGCGACTGGTCGTCGGCATGGAGACCCTGGACTGGGCAGTGGACGCCATCGACGCCGTGGTGACGGAGGTGACCGGTCGGTCGATGCCGGACGTCGCCGCGGTGCTGCACTTCGCCGCCACCGAGCTGGTGCCCCGACTGGACCGGACCACCGACGAGCTGACCAACACCCTCGGGGCGCTGGACGGCAGGTTCGTGCCGCCCGGCCCGTCCGGCTCACCCACCCGGGGCCTGGTCAACGTGCTGCCCACCGGCCGTAACTTCTACTCCGTCGACCCGAAGGCCATCCCCAGCCGCAACGCCTGGGACGTCGGGGTGGCCCTCGCCGACTCACTGCTGGCCCGGCACCTCGCCGACACCGGCGAGTACCCCCGTTCGGTGGGGTTGACCGTCTGGGGCACCAGCGCGATGCGCACCCAGGGCGACGACATCGCCGAGGTGCTCGCGCTGCTGGGCTGCCGGCCGGTCTGGGACGACAGGTCCCGGCGGGTGACCGGCATCGAGGTGGTGCCGACCGTCGAGCTGGGCCGCCCGCGCGTCGACGTCACGGTGCGGATCTCCGGCTTCTTCCGCGACGCGTTTCCGCACGTGGTGGCGCTGCTCGACGACGCGGTCCGGCGGGTCGCCACTCTGGACGAGCCGGACGAGGAGAACTACCTGCGGGCGCACGTCGCCGCCGACCTCGCCGAGCACGGCGACGAGCGGCGGGCCACCGCCCGGATCTTCGGGTCCAAGCCCGGCGCGTACGGCGCTGGGCTGCTGCCCCTGATCGACGCCCGGACCTGGCGCAGCGACGCCGACCTGGCCGAGGTGTACGCGGTGTGGGGCGGCTACGCGTACGGCCGGGGCCTGGACGGGCGGGAGGCGCGCGCCGACATGGAGCGCTCGTTCGCCCGGATCGCGGTGGCGGTGAAGAACCAGGACACCCGTGAGCACGACATCGTCGACTCCGACGACTACTTCCAGTACCACGGCGGAATGGTGGCGATGGTCCGCCACCTCACCGGCACGTCACCACAGGCGTACGTGGGTGACTCGGCGATGCCGCACGACGTGCGCACCCGCACGCTGGGTGAGGAGACCCGGCGGGTGTTCCGGGCCCGGGTGGTCAACCCGAAGTGGATCGCGGCGATGCGCCGGCACGGCTACAAGGGCGCGTTCGAGCTGGCAGCCACAGTGGACTACCTGTTCGGTTACGACGCCACCGCCGGTGTGGTCGACGACTGGATGTACGAGCACCTGGCCGCCGCGTACCTCTTCGACGAGACCACCCGGGAATTCCTGGAGCAGTCCAACCCGTGGGCGTTGCGCGGCATCACCGAACGCCTGTTGGAGGCCGCCGACCGGGGGCTGTGGGCCAAGCCGGAGCCGGCCACCCTGGACCGGCTGCGCGACACGTACCTGGCCAGTGAGGGCGACCTGGAGGACCGGGCATGACCGTGACCACGACCTACCCGTTCAGCGCGGTGCTCGGCATGGCCGACATGCGGCTGGCGTTGCTGCTCAACGCGGTCTCCCCGGCGATCGGTGGGGTGCTGGTCCGGGGTGAGAAGGGGACCGCCAAGTCCACCGCCGTGCGGGCCCTCGCCGCGCTGCTGCCCCCGGTGCGGCGGGTCGCCGGCTGCCGTTTCGGCTGTGACCCGGCCGAGCCCGACCCGGCGTGCCCGGACGGCCCGCACCCGGCCGACGTCGCCGCCGAGACCCGTCCGGCCCGCCTCGTCGAGCTGCCGGTGGGCGCCGCCGAGGACCGGGTGGTCGGTGCGCTGGATCTGGAGAAGGCGATCGGCGAGGGGGTACGCGCCTTCGAGCCGGGCCTGCTCGCCGCCGCGCACCGAGGTGTGCTCTACGTCGACGAGGTCAACCTGCTGCACGACCACCTCGTCGACCTGCTGCTCGACGCGGCGGCGATGGGCCGCAGCCACGTCGAGCGGGAGGGCGTCTCGGTCAGCCACGCGGCCCGGTTCCTGCTGGTCGGCACGATGAACCCGGAGGAGGGGGAGCTGCGCCCGCAGCTGCTCGACCGGTTCGGGCTCACTGTGGAGGTGGGCGCCAGCCGGGACCCGGAGATCCGGGTCGAGGTGGTCCGCCGCCGGCTGGCCGCCGACGCGGACCCGGTCGGCTTCGCCGCCCGCTGGGCCGACGCCGACGCGGAGATCGCCGACCAGGTGGCTGCCGCCCGCCGCCGACTTCCCGGGGTACGACTGCCGGACGCCGCGTTGCGGCAGATCGCCGAGGTGTGCGCGGCGTTCGACGTGGACGGGATGCGGGCCGACATCGTCACCGCCCGTACCGCCCTCGCCCACGCCGCCTGGCACGGCCGGGACCGGGTCACCATCGACGACGTCCGGGTGGCGGCCCGGTTGGCCCTGCCGCACCGCCGCCGCCGCGACCCGTTCGACACCCCGGGGCTGGACGAGAAGCGCCTCGACGAGGCGTTGCAGCGCGCCCAGGACGCTCACCCCGACGACCCGGACGACGCCGGCCCCGACGACCGCGGCCCCGACGACCGCGGCCCCGACGGCAGTGACCCGGACGGCGGCCCGCAGGGCGGTGGCCCGGCCGGGGGCGGTGGCCCGAACGGGGGCGGCCCGCAGGGTGGCGGCCCGCAGGGAGACGACCGCAGCGGCGACGGCGTCGACCAGGGTGAACCGGGTTCGGCGGAGCACCCGACGGCGCGTGATGGCGCTGGCACCGACGGGCCGGACGGCACCGGCGGCTGGCCGCAGCGCCAGCCGGGCGACCGGGACGACGACGGTTGGCCGCAGCACCAGCAGGCCGATCGGGGTGACGACGGCAGGGACTCGCGCCTGCGCGGTGGCGGGCATTCGGCGACCGGTGCCGACGACCCGACCCGCGGCGGGGAGTCCCAGCCGGTGGCCGTACCCCGGGGTGGGTTGAGGGCGCGGGTGCTCACCGCGCCCGGCCTGGGTGACGGGGTGCCGGGCCGACGGTCTCGGGCCCGCACCGGGCGGGGGCGCACCACCGGCGCCCGGGTACCGGCGGGTCGGGTCGGCGCGCTGCACCTGCCGGCCACGATCCGCGCCGCCGCGCCGCACCAGGCGGCCCGGGGCCGGCTCACCGGTCCGCTGCGACTGCGCCGCGACGACCTGCGCGAGGCGGTTCGTGAGGGGCGCGAGGGCAACCTGGTGCTGTTCGTGGTGGACGCGAGCGGCTCGATGGGCGCGCGGCAGCGGATGGCCACTGTGAAGGACGCGGTGCTCGCCCTGCTCACCGACGCGTACCAGCGGCGGGACAAGGTCGCGGTGATCGCGTTCCGGGGTGCCGGCGCCCGGACCCTGCTGCCGGCGACCTCGTCGGTGCTGGCCGCGTCGACCCGGCTGGCCGAACTGCCGACCGGTGGGCGTACGCCGCTGGCCGAGGGGCTGCTCGCCGCCGCGGACCTGTTGCGGGTGGAGCGCCTGCGCGACCCGAAGCGCCGCCCACTGGTCCTCATCGTCACCGATGGGAGGGCCACGGCGGGCACCCGGCCGCTGGACCGGGCGGCAGCGGCGGCAGCGGTCCTGTCCGCCACCGGCGCGCCGTGCGTGGTCGTCGACTGCGAGACGGGTCCGGTCCGCCTGCACCTGGCCGCCCGCCTGGCCACCCAGCTCAATGCCCCAAGAACTCCCCTGGAAGCCCTCACCCACCCCCGCGATCTTGCACTTCCTGTCGCGGCATAAAGGGCGAAGTGCACATATGACCAACAGAAACTGCAAGATCGCGGAAGAGGCGGGCACGGGAGTGGCCGCGGGACGGGGGACGGTCTGATGCCGCAGGGACAGCCGAGTTCGGTGCCGCAGGACGGGTTGACGACCCGGCAGCGGCGGCACCGGCCACTGCTGATCGTCCACACCGGGCAGATGAAGGGGAAGTCGACGGCGGCCTTCGGGCTGGCGTTGCGGGCCTGGACGGCCGGTCTTCCGGTCGGGGTGTTCCAGTTCGTCAAGAGCGCCAAGTGGCGGGTGGGGGAGGAGAACGCCTTCCGGGCGCTCGGCGAGGTGCACGAGCGCACCGGCCAGGGCGCGCCGGTGGCCTGGCACAAGATGGGCGAGGGCTGGTCCTGGATCCAGCGCGGCGGCGACGCCGACCACGCCGCCGACGCCCTGGAGGGCTGGCGGCAGATCCAGCGCGACCTGGCCGCCGAGCGCTACGGGCTGTACGTGTTGGACGAGTTCACCTACCCGATGAAGTGGGGCTGGGTGGACGTCGACGAGGTGGTCGCCACCCTGGCCGACCGCCCCGGCTTCCAACACGTCGTGATCACCGGCCGGGACGCCGACCCGCGCCTGGTCGCCGCCGCCGACCTGGTCGCCGAGCTGACCAAGGTCAAGCACCCGATGGACGCCGGCCAGAAGGGCCAGAAGGGCATCGAGTGGTGAGCGCGCACTGGGAGCTGCCCCGGGTGGTGGTCGCCGCCCCGGCCAGCGGCCACGGCAAGACCACTGTGGCCACCGGGCTGCTCGCCGCGCTGCGCCGGCGAGGCCTGACGGTCAGCCCGCACAAGGTCGGGCCCGACTACATCGACCCCGGCTACCACGCCCTCGCCGCCGGGCGGGCAGGGCGCAACCTCGACCCGTTCCTCGTCGGAGCCGACCGGATCGCCGCACTGCTGCGACACGGCGCGAGCGTCCCCACGCCCGCCGACATCGCCGTGGTCGAGGGCGTCATGGGCCTGCACGACGGCGCGGTGGGCCGCCGCGACTTCGCCTCCACCGCGCACGTCGCCCGGCTGATCGAGGCACCCGTGCTGCTGGTGCTGGACACCACCGCGCAGGGCCGGTCGGCCGCCGCGCTCACCCTCGGCATGGCCGCGTTCGACCCGGCGGTACGGATCGGCGGGGTGATCCTCAACCGGGTCGGCTCACCCCGGCACGAGACGCTGCTGCGTGACGCCCTCGCCGAGGTGGGCGTACCGGTGCTCGGGGCGGTGACCCGCGCCGCCGAGGTGGCCGCGCCGGCACGGCACCTCGGGTTGGTGCCGGTCGCCGAGCGGGCACCCGAATCCGTCGCGATCGTCACCGCGCTCGCCGAGCTGGTCGAGGCCACAGTGGACCTCGACGCCGTGCTCGACCTGGCCCGGACCGCCCCGCCGCTGACCACCCCGGCGTGGGACCCGGTCGCCGCCGTCGGCGGGCCGGTCGGCCTCGAACGACCACGGGTCGCGCTCGCCGGTGGCCCGGCCTTCACCTTCTCGTACGCCGAGACCGCCGAACTGCTCACCGCTGCCGGCGCGGACGTCGTCACCGTCGACCCGCTGCGCGACCCGGCCCTGGCCACCGGCACCCGGGCGGTGGTGATCGGCGGGGGCTTCCCCGAGGCGTACGCGCAGGCGCTCGCCGACAACACCGCGCTCCGCGCGGAGCTGGCCGACTTCGACGGGCCGATCGTTGCCGAGTGCGCCGGGCTGCTCTACCTCGGGCGTTCCCTGGACGGCGTACCGATGTGCGGTCGGCTGGACCTGACCGCCCGGATGACCGACCGGCTCACCCTCGGCTACCGGGAGGCCCTCGCCGTCACCGACTCCCCGGTGGCGCGCGCCGGCGAGCCGGTACGCGGCCACGAGTTCCACCGCACCACCACCGACCCGGGGTACGGCGACGCACCGGCGTGGCAGTGGAACGACACCCCGCACGGCTTCGTGGCCGGCCGGGTGCACGCCTCCTACCTGCACACCCACTGGGCCGGTCACCCGGACGCGGCCCGCCGACTGGTCGAGGCGGCCCGATGAGCGCCACGCTCACCGGGGTCGGCGTCGGCCCGGGCGACCCGGAACTGCTCACCGTCAAGGCGGTGCGGCTGCTGCGCGAGGCCGACCTGGTCTTCGTACCCGTGATGGCGGACCGGGTCGCGCCCACCGCGCCCGTCGACGCGACGCCGCCGGGTGCGGACGCCGGGCGGGCCGAGGCGACAGTGCGGGAGCACGTCACGACCGACCGGCTGCGCCGGCTGCCGTTCGCGCTCGACGACCGGGGCGGGGTCACCCCGCGCCGGGCGGCGGCCTGGGACGACGCCGCCCGGGTGGTGGTCGAGGCGATCGACGCGGGCGCGCGGTCGCTGGCGTTCGCCACCATCGGCGACCCCAACGTCTACTCCACCTTCGGTTACCTGGCCCAGAGTGTCCGCGCGCTGCGCCCGGCGGTGCGGGTGGCGACAGTGCCCGGCATCACCGCCATGCAGGAGCTGGCGGCGCGCAGTGGCACCCCGCTCTGTGAGGGACGCGAACCGCTCACCCTGCTCCCGGCCACCGCCGGCCTGGCGCTCTTCGCCGACGCCCTCGCCGGGCCGGGCACCGTGGTGGTCTACAAGGGCTGGCGGCGGCACCCGGAACTGCTCGCCGAGCTGCGCCGGCAGGGTCGCCTCGCCGACGCCGTGCTCGGACGCGGCCTGGGGCTCCCCGGCGAACGCGTCGGCCCGGTCGACGACACCGGGCACGACCTGCCGTACCTGTCGACGCTGCTGGTTCCGGCCCGCCGCGAGCACCGAGGAGGAAAGCTGTGACCAGCGACGGCACCGTGTGGTTCGTCGGAGCCGGCCCGGGGGCGGCGGACCTGCTGACCCTGCGGGCCGCCCGGGTGATCTCCGAGGCGGACATCGTGATCTGGGCGGCCAGCCTGGTGCACGCCGACGTGCTCGACCACGCCCGCCCCGACGCGGAGATCGTCGACTCGTCGCAGCTGCCCATCGAGGGTGTGCTGCCGCTCTACCAGCGCGCCGCCGAGCAGGGGCTGACAGTGGCCCGGATCCACTCCGGAGACCCGGCGCTGTGGGGCGCGGTGCAGGAGCAACTGGACCTGTGCCGGGCGCTCGGCCTGGCCGTCGAGATCGTGCCCGGGGTGTCCTCGTTCACCGCCGTCGCGGCGATCATCGGGCGGGAGCTGACAGTGCCCGAGGTGGCCCAGTCGGTCATCCTCACCCGCCTCGAAGGCGGCAAGACCCCGATGCCGCCCGGCGAGCGGGTCCGGGACTTCGCCCGGCACGGCACCACGATGGCGCTGTTCCTCTCCGCCGCCCGCTCCGGGCAGGTGCAGGCCGAACTGCTGGCCGGCGGCTACCCCGACGACACGCCGGCCGTGGTGGCGTACCAGGCGACCTGGCCCGACGAACTGGTGGTGCGCTGCACCGTCGGCGCCCTGGAGGCGACGGTCAAGCAGCACAAGCTGTGGAAGCACACTCTCTTCCTGGTCGGCCCGGCCCTCACCGCCGAGGGCACCCGCTCGCACCTGTACCACCCCGGGCACTTCCACACCTTCCGCCGGGCCGAGCCGACCGCCCGCGCCGAGCTGCGCCGCGCCCGCGCCGGAGAAACAGAAACCCCATGACGTACGCCGAGCCGCCGCTGCGCGAGCCGGACCTGCCGCGTACCGCGAAGGTCCGGCCCACAGCGCTGCGCACCGGCTGGACCACCGGCGCGTGCGCGACGGCGGCGGCGAAGGCCGCGGTCACCGCGCTGGTCACCGGCAGCACCCAGCAGGAGGTGGAGATCGGCCTGCCGGCCGGTCAGCGGGTGCGGTTCCCGGTCGAGCGCTGCGAGGTGACCGGCACCCCACCGGTCCGGGCCGAGGCGGTGGTGGTCAAGGACGCCGGGGACGACCCGGACGTCACCCACGGCGCCGAGCTGACCGCCACGGTGAACTGGACCGACGTGCCCGGCCTGCGGCTGGCCGGCGGTGCCGGTGTCGGCACGGTCACCAAACCCGGCCTCGGGCTCGCGGTCGGCGGCCCGGCGATCAACGACACCCCCCGCCGGATGATCGGCGACGCCGTGGCCGAGGTGGTCGACCTCAGCGAGGTCGGAGTCCGGGTGGTGATCAGCGTGCCCCGGGGCGAGATCATGGCCCGCAAGACCACCAACCGTCGCCTCGGCATCCTCGGTGGCATCTCGATCCTCGGCACCACCGGGATCGTCCGCCCCTTCTCCACCGCGTCGTGGCGGGCCAGCGTCGTGCAGGCCGTGCACGTGATGGCCGCCCAGGGCGAGCCGACAGTGGTGCTCTGCACCGGTGGGCGTACCGAGCGGGCAGCCCGTACGCTCCTGCCCGACCTGCCCGAGGTCTGTTTCGTCGAGGTCGGCGACTTCACCGGGGCCGCGGTGACCGCCGCGGTGGGTGACGCCATGACCGGTGTGGTCTTCGTCGGCATGGCCGGCAAGCTCGCCAAACTGGCGGCCGGCATCCTGATGACCCACTACACCCGCTCCAAGGTGGACCTCTCCCTGCTCGGCGCGGTGACCGCCGAGGCTGGCGGCGACCCGTCGCTCGTCGCCGCCGTGACCGAGGCGAACACCGGGCGACACGCGTACGAGCTGTGGGAGGCCGCCGGGCTGCTCGCCCCGGCCGGCGACCTGCTCTGCCAGCGGGTCCAGGCGGTGTTGCGGCGCTTCGCCGGGCCCACGGTGACAGTGGACGTGGCGATGGTCGACTTCGCCGGAGCGCACGTCGTCGCCTCGTCCGGCCGGTGGCCCCGATGACACGGATGGCCTCGGCGACGCCACCCGCCCCGGCGACCGCCGTGTCAGTGGTCGGCCTGGACGCGGCGGGCGCACCCCCGCACCCCGCGCTCGCGCCGGTGCTGGCCACCGCCCGGCTGGTGGTCGGGGCCGCCCGGCACCTGGCCGCGGTGCCCGTACCGGCCGGCGCGGACACCATCGCCCTCGGGCCGCTCGCCCCCGCCCTGCGCCGCCTCGCCGAGGCCGTCGACGCCGGGGTGCCGGCCGTGGTGCTGGCCAGCGGCGATCCCGGCCTGTTCGGCATCGTCCGGCGGCTGCGCGCGGCCGGGCTGCCGCTGCGGGTGGTGCCGGCGGTCTCCAGTGTGGCCGCCGCGTTCGCCCGCGCCGGGCTGCCCTGGGACGGCGCCGCCGTGGTCACCGCGCACGGCCGCGATCCGCGCCCGGCGTTGAACGCCTGCCGGGCGCTGCCACTGGTCGCGGTGCTCACCGCGCCCGGCGCCGGCGCGGCCGAGCTGGGCGCCGGCCTGATCGGCTGGTCCCGCCGCCTGTTGGTCGCCGAGCACCTGGGCACCGCCGCCGAACGGATCCGCGCGGTGACCCCCGAGCAGGCCGCCGCCGAGACCTGGGCCGACCCGCACGTCCTGCTCAGCCTCGCCGACCCGGTACCGGCCGGGTCCGCGCCCGCCGACGCCGCGCCCGCCGGGTCCACGTCAACCCCCGCCGCGCCCGTCTGGCCCGCGGACGCCCCGCCCTACCGGGGTACGGCCGGTATGCGCGCCGACAACCAGCCCGCCGCCGCGCCGGCCGGTGGCTGGGCGCTGCCGGAGGACCGGTACGTCCACCGCGACTCCATGATCACGAAGTCGGAGGTGCGCGCCCTCGTCGTCGCCCGGCTGCGCCCCCGACTGGGCCGGCTGATCTGGGACATCGGGGCGGGCAGCGGCTCGGTCGGCATCGAGTGCGCGTTGCTCGGCGCGGCAGTGCTCGCCGTCGAACAGGACGCCGACGCCGGTGCCACCATCCGGGCCAACGCCGCGGCGCACGCCGTGCACGTCCGACTGATCAGCGGACGTGCCCCGGCGGCGCTGGCCGGCCTCCCCGAGCCCGACGCGGTCTTCGTCGGCGGTGGCGGTGTCGACGTCCTCACCGCCGTGGCGGCCCGCCAACCCGAGCGGGTGGTGCTCACCCTGGCCGCACTGGACCGGGTCGCACCGTCCGTGGGTCTGCTACGCGCCGCCGGCTACACGGTCGAGGGCAGCCAGCTCTCCGCCGCCCGCCTCGCCGACCTGCCGGGCGGGTCGATCCGCCTCGCGGCCACCAACCCGGTGGTCGTCCTCACCGGGGAGCGCCAGTGACCGAACAGAACCCGCCCGCCCGGATCGGCCTGGTGGCGGCCACCGCAGCCGGCCGCCGGCACGCCGACACAGTGACCGCCGCCTGGCCGCACGCCCGGCTGGTCGAGGGGGAGACCGTCGCCGACGCGCTGCGGACCGCCTGGGCCATGTGTGACGCGGTCATCGCGTTCCTGGCCACCGGGGCGGTGGTACGGATCGTCGCGCCGCTGCTCGACGACAAACGCACCGACCCGGCGGTGGTGGTCGTCGACGAGGCCGCCCGGCACGCGGTGGCGCTGCTCGGTGGGCACGCCGGCGGGGCCAACGCCCTCGCCGAGCAGGTCGCCGCCCTGCTGGACGCCCGACCGGTGATCACCACCGCCACCGACGCGGTCGACCTGCCGGGCCTGGACACCCTCGGCTGGCCCGTGCAGGGTGCTGTCGCCGCGGTGTCCCGGGCCATCCTGGACGGCGAGCCGGTCCGGCTGATCGCCGACGCCGACTGGCCGCTACCCGCCCTGCCCCCGAACGTGCGCCCGGCTGACGAGGACCCGACGGACGACGGGTACCGGCTGCTGGTCACCGACCGGGTCGTGTCGCCCGACGAGCGGACCGCCGTGCTGCGGCCGCCGTCGCTGGTCGCCGGCGTGGGCGCGAGTCGGGGCGTACCCGCCGCCGAGGTGGCGGAGCTGCTGCACCGGGTGCTGGCCGAGGCCGGCCTCGACCCGGCGAGCCTGCGCTGCCTGGCCACCGCCGACATCAAGGCCGACGAGGCGGGCATCCGCAGCACCGTCGACGCGCTCGGCGTACCCCTGGTGACCTGGCCGGCGACGCGGCTGGCGGCGGTCGACGTGCCGCACCCCAGCGAGGTGGTCCGGGCCGCGGTCGGCACGCCGAGCGTGGCGGAGGCCGCGGCCCTGCTCGGCCCGGACGGCCGGGCCGACGACGCGATGCTGCTGGTGGGCAAGACCGCGACGGCGATGGCCACCGTCGCCGTGGCCCGGCACGCGCCACGTGGCCGGCTGGCCGTCGTCGGCCTCGGGCCGGGCGCCGCCGACCTGCGCACCCCCCGCGCGGTCGCCGAGCTCCGTCGCGCCGCCGTGGTGGTCGGCCTCGACCAGTACCTGGAGCAGGTCCGCGACGTGCTCCGCCCCGGCACCCGGGTGCTCTCCAGCGGGCTCGGCGCGGAGGAGGCGCGGGCGCGCGCCGCCGTCACCGAGGCCGCCGCCGGCCGGGCGGTCGCGCTGATCGGCTCCGGCGACGCCGGGGTGTACGCGATGGCAAGCCCGGCCCTGGAGTACGCCGACGAGCGGATCGAGGTGGTGGGCGTCCCCGGGGTCACCGCCGCCCTCGCTGCCGGGGCGCTGCTCGGCGCGCCTCTCGGCCACGACCACGCCTATGTGAGCCTGTCCGATCTGCACACCCCGTGGGACGTCATCGAGCGGCGGGTCACCGCCGCCGCCGAGGGCGACTTCGTGACGCTCTTCTACAACCCGCGCAGCCGGGCCCGCGACTGGCAGCTCGGCAAGGCGCTCGGCATCCTCGCCGCGCACCGGTCACCGGACACCCCGGTAGGTGTGGTGCGCAACGCCAGCCGCCCCGGCGAACGGGTGCACCTCGCCACAGTGGCCACACTCGACCCGGCGATCGTCGACATGTACAGCGTCGTGGTCGTGGGCAGCAGCGACACGCGGCTGGTCGCTGGCCGGATGGTCACACCCCGGGGGTACCGGTGGCGTTCGTGACGGTCGACGCCTGCCAGGGCTGCGGCGCGTGCCTGCTCACCTGCCCCACCCACGCGATCCGACCGGTCGCCGGTGGCCTCACGGTCCGCGACGACCGGTGTACCGGCTGCCTGGAGTGCCTGGAGATCTGCCCCGTCGACGCGATCCGCGTCGTCGCTGACCCTGACGCGATCCGCGTCGTCGAGCCCGACCCCTGTGAAGGAGCCCGATGAGCCGGGTCGTGCACCCCATCGAGGCCGAGTCGTACCGCATCCTGCGCGAGCGCGTCGACCTGTCGCACCTGCCGCCGCTGACCCGCGCGGTGACCGAGCGGGTGGTGCACGCGAGCGCCGACCTCGCCTACGTCGACGAACTGGTCTGCGACGAGGCCGCCCTGGAAGCGGGGCTGACGGCGCTGCGCGCCGGGGCGCCCGTGGTCACCGACGTGGCGATGGTCGCCGCCGGCATCACCCAGGCCGGCCTGGAACTGGTCTGCCCGGTCGCCGAGCCGGCCGCCACCGCGCTGGGCCGCTCGGCCGGGATCACCCGCTCGGCGGCGGCCGTCCGGATCGCAGTGGAGCGGGTCGGGCCCGGGGCGGTCTGGGTGGTCGGCTGCGCGCCCACGGCGCTTGTCGAACTGCTCACAGTGGACGCCGCACCGGCGCTCGTGGTGGGCCTGCCGGTCGGCTTCGTGGGTGCCGCCGAATCGAAGGCGGCGCTGCGGGCCAGCGGCCTGCCCGCCGTGTCCAACGTGGGGGAGAAGGGTGGCTCGGCGGTCGCCGCCGCCGCCCTCAACGCCCTGCTCTACGTCGAGGAGAAGTCATGACCGGGTTGGTCATCGTCGGGCACGGTACGCGCAGCGCGGCCGGGGTCGAACAGTTCGCCGCTCTCGTCGAGCGGGTCCGCGCTCGCGGTGACATCGGCGACGTCGAGGGCGGCTTCATCGAGCTGTCCCGTCCCCCGCTGACCGACGCGGTCGGCGCTCTCGTCGCCCGGGAGCACCGGGCGCTGGTGGCGCTGCCGCTGGTGCTCACCGGCGCCGGTCACGGCAAGGGCGACATCCCCGCCGCGATGGCTCGGGAGCAGCAGCGCCACCCCGGGCTGAGCTACCGCTACGGCCGCCCGCTCGGCCCTCACCCGCTGCTGCACGAAGCCCTCGAACAGCGCATCGACGCCGCCCTGTCCGGCGCCGACCGGCCCGATACGGTGCTGTCCGGTGCCGACCTGGCCGGCACGGGGCCGGCTGGTGCCGACCGGGCCGACACGTGGGTGGCGTTGATCGGGCGGGGGTCCACCGACCCGGACGCCAACGCCGAGGTCGCCAAGGTCGCCCGGCTGCTCTGGGAGGGCCGCGGCTACGCGGGCGTGGAGCCGGGGTTCATCTCCCTGGCGCAGCCGTCGGTGCCGGCCGTGCTGGAGCGCCTGCGCCGCCTCGGCGCGCGGCGGATCGTGGTGGCACCGTACTTCCTGTTCGCCGGGGTGCTGCCGGACCGGATCCTCGCCCAGTCGGCGGAGTTCGCCGCCGCCCACCCCGACCTGGACGTCCGCGTCGCCGAGGTGATCGGCGACTGTGACGCCCTCGCCGACCTCGTCCTGGAGCGGTACGCCGAGGCGCTGGGCGGGGACATCAGGATGAACTGCGACACCTGCGCGTACCGGGTGTTGATGCCCGGCTTCGCCGACAAGGTGGGCCGCCCGCAACGCCCGCACGACCACCCCGACGACCCGGTCGGCCACCACCATCACCATCACGGGCACGACCACCACGACCACGCACACCACGACCACGGCTCGGTCGCCGTGGTCGGCGGCGGGCCGGGGCCCGACGACCTGATCACGGTACGGGCGAAGGCGCTGCTCGACGCCGCTGACGTCGTCGTGGTCGACCGGCTCGCGCCGCAAGGGCTGCTCGCCGGGCTGCGCCCCGACGTGCTGGTCGTCGACGCCGCGAAGGTGCCCCGTGGCCCGTCGATGGCCCAGGAGGCGATCAACGAAGCACTGGTGTCGCACGCCCGCGCCGGCCGCCGGGTGGTCCGGCTCAAGGGCGGTGACCCGTACGTCTTCGGGCGCGGCCACGAGGAGGTGCAGGCCTGCGTGGCCGCCGGCGTGCCGGTGACTGTGGTGCCCGGGGTGAGCAGCGCGCTCGCCGCACCGGCCCTCGCCGGCGTGCCGGTGACGCACCGGGGCGTGGCGCACGACGTCACGGTCGTGTCCGGGCACCTGCCACCCGGGCACCCCGACTCGCTCGTCGACTGGGCGGCGCTGGCCCGGGCCCGGGGCACCGTCGTGCTGCTGATGGCCGTCGACACCATCGCCAAGATCGCGACCGTGCTGATCGAGCACGGTCGTGCCCCGGAGAGCCCGGTGCTGGCCGTGCAGGACGCCGGGCTGCCCGACCAACGATCGGTGCCCGCCCGGTTGGACGAGATCGGCGCTGTCGCCGCCCGGGAGGGCGTCGGCCCACCCGCCGTCTTCGTCCTCGGCCCGGTGGTAGCTCTCACCACCACCGGGCCGACGGGGTGACCACTACTCGCTGCGGGCGGTCTCCGGGCCGGTGATCCGTTCCAGCAGCGGCAGGGTGGACGCGATGACGCCGAGACAGGCCGCCAACCCGACGACGACGATCACGTAGAACCCCGGCCGAGGCGCGACGAGGGTGTAGCCCATCTGCGCCCGGAGGAACAGGTGGGCGGCGAGGAGGCCCATGCCGATGGCGACGGCGGCGACGGCGAGCATCGGCACGGCGCTCTCCAACGCCACCACCCGACGCAGTATCCGCACCGGAGCCCCGCTGAGGCGCAGCAGGCTGAACGGGCGTCTGCGCTCGGTGAGACCACCGATGACGCTGACCGCCAGGCTGCACCCGCCGAGCGCGAGGCTGGCGATGATGATGACGTTGGCCAGTTGCTCCCAGCCGCGCAGCGTGTTCGCGAAGTCCGACTCGAAGTCACCGGGCACGTTCGGCCCCACCCAGAAGGTCGGGAAGGCGACCTCCAGCACGGTACGGGTGCGCTCGACGGCGGCGGCGGAACCGTCCGTGCCGACGACCATCGCCCCGACCGGTAGCCGTTGGAGTTCGTCGAGGGTGAGCGACGCGGCCGGCCAGACCGTCGCGGACGACGCCGACTCCCGCCAGCGGCTGAGGCCCAACGGCACCTCGATGACGCCCGCGCCGTCGGCGCACCGACCGTATTCGCTCGGGAGGTCGGTGCACGCGATCACCCCGACCTCGCCTGAGTCGGTCACCACCGGGTTCTCGCGGATGGCGGTCGCGGAGCGCACCCCGGTGATCGCCCGCAGCTCGGCGAAGAGCGTGTCGGGCACCGACGCTGTCCCCTCGTCGAAGACGGTGGTCACCGTGCCCGCGTCGGTCGAGCCGGTGGGCGCCGGGCCGCGGTTGGCGACGATCGTGGTGATCACGCCGACGGACACGCTCGTGACGAAGAGCGCGAGCATGATGCCGCTGATCGCCCGGAAGCCGGCCTTCGGGTTGTCGGCGAGGCGTCGCGCGGCGATGAGCGAGGCCGGGCGGTTGGCGTACCGGGCCATGACCCGGGCGCCGACCATCGTCAACCAGGGACCGGCGAACACCAGGCCGGCCATGATGAGCAACAGGCCGGGCAGGAACACCGCCGCCTGGCCGTCGGACGTCTCGGGCCGGAAGCCGATGGCAAAAACCAGCACGGCGACGCCGAGCACCATCGGGATCAGCCGGTACGCGCGCGGTGGACGGGGGGTGACCCGTCGGGTGACGCCCAGCGGCGAGATCCGTACCCGGCGCAGCGAGATCTGGGCCGCCAGCGCCGCGCCGGCCGGGACGCCGAGCGCCACCAGCAAAATGTCCCCCCCCGTGAGGGACATGTCGCCGGGGAAGAACGGCATACCGGTGAACGGGATGCTCGCGAGCGGGTCGCGGAAGGCGTAGAACAGGCCGAAGCCGACGGCGGTGCCGACGACGGCGGCGAGGCCCGCCTCCACGGCGGCGACCAGCGAGATCTGCCGGGGTGTCGCGCCGACCAGGCGCATCGCGGCGAACCGCTGCTCCCGGCGGGCGGCGCTGAGCCGGGTGGCGGTGCCGATGAAGATCAGCACCGGGAACAGCAACCCGCCGGCGACCACACCGAGGATGAGGTTCACGGTGGTTTCGGGAAGGGCGGGGGTCTCGCCGATGCTGGTGACCTTCTGCGCGTTGGGCAGTTGGGCGACCTGGTCGGGGGTGCCGCCGGCGATGACGAGCAGGGTGTCCGGCGAGGTCAGCGCGGCCGGTCCGACGGTGCCGAGGTCACGCCCCGGGTAGCGGTCGCCCAACTGGTCGGCCGGGTGGGCGGCCAGCAGTTCGCGGAACGCTGGCGAGGCGTAGTACTCGCCGGGGCCCGGGGTGGTCGGGATACCGACCGGGGTGGGCGCGGTCGAGCCGGTCGCGGCGACGTCGATGCGGATGATCTGCTTGCCGTGGAAGTAGTCCTGCCGGTTCGACCACCACAGCGGGTCGGCGTCGCCGGCCGAGGCGCTGGGATACATCGACGCGTACCGGGTGAGCTGGGAGTTGACCGCGTTGACCCCGGCGAGGGTGGTCAGCAGCAGCCCGCTGCCGATCGCGACGGCGGCGGCGATGACGACCAGGCGGGTGAGCGCTTCACGTCCGCCGGCCACGGCGAGGCGGAGCCCGAAGCGGATCACGAGGCGATCCGGGCCGGCGCGTTGACGCGTCCGTCGCGGACCATGACCTCGCGGTCGGCGTACGCGGCGATCCTGGCCTCGTGGGTGACCAGGATGACGGTGGTGCCCTGCTCACGGGCCGCGCTGACCAGCAGGTCCATCACCTGCTCGCCGGTGAGCGAGTCGAGCGCGCCGGTCGGCTCGTCGGCGAAGAGCACCTGCGGCTCGGCGACCAGGCCCCGGGCCAGGGCGACGCGTTGCGCCTGCCCGCCGGAGAGCTCGCCCGAGCGCCGGTGCTCCAGGCCGTCCAGACCGAGGCGCGCGAACCAGGCAGTCGCCTTGGGCAGCGCCTGCTTACGGTGTACGCCGCTGAGCAGCAGTGGCAGCGCGACGTTCTCCACAGCGGTCAGCTCGGGGACGAGTTGACCGAACTGGAACACGAAACCGAACCGGTCCCGGCGCAGGCTGCTGCGTTCGGTCTCGGCCATGGCGTGCACCCGGGCGCCGTCGAAGAGGATCTCGCCGGAGTCGGGCACCAGGATGCCGGCCAGGCAGTGCAACAGGGTGGACTTGCCCGAGCCGCTGGGGCCCATGACGGCGAGGATCTCGCCCGCCTCCACGGCGACGCTGGCACCACGTAGGGCCGGCGTCTGACCGAAGGAGAACTCGACGTCGCGCGCTTCGATCACGACGCTCACGGCCGTACCTCTTTCCGGAGGGCGTCCAGGCGGGCGCCGGTCATCTCGATCCATCGGAGGTCCGCCTCCAGGTGGTAGAGGCCGTGGTCGGCGAGCAGCGCGTCGACCAGGCTGCCGGCGCGCTTGATCTCGGTCAGCTCACGCATCCGGTGCAGGTGCGCGCTGCGCTGGGTGTCGAGGTATTCGGCGGCCGGCCGGTCCAGCATCAGCGCGAGCACGACCTTGGCGAAGAGCACCGTCTGCAGGTGCGGTTCCGGGTCGACCGGTTGGGTCAGCCACTGCTCGACCTCGGTCGCGCCGACGTCGGTGATGATGTAGCGCTTGCGGTCGGGGCCGGAGCCGGGAGCGACGTCGCTGATCACCACCTTGCCGTCGCGGGCCAGTCGGCTGAGGGTGGAGTAGACCTGGCCGAACGGCAGTGGCTTGCCCCGGCCGAAGAAGGCGTCGTAGTCGCGCTTCAGGTCGTAACCGTGGCTGGGCTCGCGTTCGAGGAGGCCGAGAAGGGTCAGTGGCACGCTCATGCCAGCAGACTACACCGAGGGTATACCCCGCGTATATACCCTCGGTGTGTTGTGGATCGCGCCTGGGCCAGGCGTTGGTGGAGATCGAATCGGGCGCGGCGCGGCCGGTGTGCGGTCAGCCGGTCAGGGTGCGGGCCAGGGCGTAGCCGGTGGTGGCCGCGGTGAGCCCGGCGGCCACGCTGCCAAGCACGTTGGCCAGCGCGAGGAGCCGATGACCGTCTCTGGTCAGCCGCAGCGTCTCGTAGCTGAAGGTGGAGTAGGTGGTCAGCGCGCCGCAGAACCCGGTGCCGAGCAACGCGCTCACCGCCGGGCCGGCCGGCCATCCGACCAGGACGCCCAGTAGCAGCGACCCGGCCACGTTGACGAGCAGCGTGCCCCAGGGGAACACCGAGCCATGCCGGGACTGCACGGCCCGGTCGGTGAGGTAACGCAGCGGCGCGCCGACCGCCGCGCCCAGTGCGATGAGCAGGACGGTCATCGGGTGACCCGACGCAGCAGCCCGGCGGTGACGGCGTCGCCC